>CAZRXU010000031.1:0-3902 GCA_964604135.1 uncultured bacterium
TCTATTTGTACGGTGACGGTGATACACTGGAAGAACTCAGATTTATTAACGATGAGTATCTGAAAGATTTCAGCTATCGAAATATCAACTCGGAAATCAAAGAACAGACTGCTTTCGAAAAGCCGGTGGAAAAGGTGGTTGACTATCCTGTTTCGGTGGACGAGACCGAGGATGGGAAAACATATCTGTGTCTTAACTGGGTAACGGTAAAATCGACAGATCCGGAACTCAGTCTGGCGTTTGAAATTCTAGGGCACCTTCTTCTCAAGACTCCGGCAGCTCCACTTAAAAAGGCACTTCTTGGATCCGGTCTCGGCAGAGATGTATTCGGTCTTTTAAACACGGAAGTGCTTCAGATTCCTTTCAGTGTAGTGCTTAAAAACTCCAGTGAGGGTAACAGGGATGAATTCGAGAAAGTTGTATTGAGCACTCTTCATGATCTGGTGAATAACGGTATAGACAAGAAACTTATCGAAGCTTCGATCAACTCGAAAGAATTTCTTCTTCGTGAGGCAGACTTCAAAAGGTATCCAAAAGGTCTTTTCTTTGCAATGAAGAGTCTCTCCACCTGGCTGCATAACCGGAACCCATTCGCGCCCCTTGAATACGAACCATCGCTGAAGGTACTCCGAAGAGGGCTGACAGAAAACTACTTCGAGAAACTCATAGACAAATATCTGCTTAACAACAGCCACAGATCGCTTTTGACAGTACGTCCCAGGCGGGGTCTCGAAGAGGATAGAACAGTGGCACTCAGGCAGAAACTTGCCGACTACAAAGCGACGCTGTCACCGGAAGAAATCGATAAACTCGTTCTGCAGACCCAGGCTCTTGCAAAGCGCCAGAGTACACCTGATACGCCTGAATCTCTTGCGAAGATTCCCAGACTGTCTCGCAGTGATATTAACAACCAGGCAGAGGAACTTCCTCTTGCTGAAAAGCAGGAAGCCGGTATACCGGTACTCGCGCACCATATGTTTACCAACAGTGTTGCTTATCTCAACCTTTACTTCGATTGTGGTGTTGTTACAGCTCCGGATCTGCCGTACCTTGCCCTGCTGGCCCGTGTGGTTTCCAGAATAGATACCCGGAACCATGACTACAGCGATCTTGCAAATGAACTGGAGATTCACACAGGCGGGATCGATTTTGATATTTTCGTTTACCGGAGCATACACACAGACGCAATGCTCCCGCGTTTTCAGGTTCAATCCAAAGCACTGATAAGAAAACTCCCGGAATTGATTAAATTGCTGGGCGAAGTTCTGGGTCACAGTGATTTCAGCAATACAAGTCGCTTAAAAGACATTGTTCATGAGATGAAATCACAGCTTGAAATGAAGATCAATTACAACTCACATTCAATCGCCAGGGAGCGACTGTTTTCTTACATGACGGTGGCGGATCAGTACAACGAGCGAGTTGCGGGTTTAGCGCTGTACAGGTCTGTTTCTGATATGGCTGACAATTTTGATGTTCGCGCTGAAGAAATTGCAGGCAAGCTTGCTAACCTGGCCAGTGTTGTTTTCAATCGGCAGAATCTTCTTGTTAGCATAACCGCTGGTGAAAATGATTACTCTGTATTCCGAAAAGAGTTTTCCGCTCTTCTGGAACATCTGCCTGATGCTGTTCCGGTTCCGGTACACTACTCCTTCAGCCCTCCTGTTATAAATGAAGGGTTGTTCACTCCCGGGAAAGTTCAGTATGTGGCAAAGGGTTTTAATTTCAGGCAGCTCGGGTATGAATACACAGGAGTTATGCAGGTCGTATCGACTATTTCCAAGTTAACATATCTCTGGAACAGACTTCGTGTTCGGGGTGGTGCTTACGGTGTTTTTGCACAGTTCTCACGGAACGGAGAGCTCTTTCTCGGATCTTACAGAGACCCTAATCTTGCTGAAACACTTGAAGTTTTCGATGGCTTGCCTGAGTTCCTGCGCAGTACTGATTTTGGTGAAGAACAGATTACAAAGTACATTCTGGGGTCTATTTCCAGCATTGATCAGCCACTTACACCGTCAATGAAAGGTATTCGTGCAACCATCAGGTGGATCACAGGCAATACACAGGAGGATATTCAAAAAGCCAGAGACCAGTTAATCGAAACGACTCTGGAAGATATCAGGGGAATTGCCGACATAATAGATGATTCGCTTAAAAAGAATTATTTCTGTGTGGTTGGAAGCGAAACAAAGATAAAGCAAAGCAAAGGCATATTCAACAGTGTAATACAGGTTTTTAAGTGACACTCGGAACCTGTAACAGCAAGCAGTTACTCACAGAAACAATCAGTCGTTGAGCGCACCGGTCCATACAGTTACAGACATGTTTTCGTAGTCAGCAACCACAGGCAGGTCCAGGTTCATGGGAGCGAAGGATCCTTTTACAAGCCGGAGCTCTCTTCTGTCGGCAACTGATATATTCGAGTTGAGGTACTTCAGCGTTTCTTTGTGCACTGCCTCAAAGGAATACCAGTTGTCTTCATCAAACTCCATGAACCAGAGTGCGAAGGCATAACTGCCAAGGAACCCGCTTGGAAACACGTCGATGTAGTGCCCTGCGCAGGGGATGTCCCACCTGTCTTCAATAAGTTTTAGAAACCTGTTTGAATCGGACACCGTTCCAAGGAACTCTTCTTCTTTCTCAAACTGATACTCAAGGGCTGCGATATCGAAACAGTCGGGCAGAACCCTGCTGTGCATGCTGTTCAGGAAATCTTCCATGCTATCTCCTTTGCTTGTTTGCAATATGACCTCTCCTGTCAGTGCTGACAATCGACAAAATGCTTATGCAATATTACAAACTCTGTAACAGAATGGGTTGTCTTTGTTACAGATATTGTAACGGAAGAGGGGTAACCATCTTAGCCACATGCCACACTTTTTTGCCGGAGAACTGTCTGAATACCTGAACTGGTTTGTGAAAAGCTGATTTTACCGGTGAGGGTTGACAGTTTCGTATAGTGGCATTAGAGTACCACTATACGAAAACGAAAGGAAGGCATGGCTCATATACTAAGAATATCGGAGGCGGCTTCAATAGCAATGCACGCCCTTATTCTTCTCGCAGAGAAGATGGACGAGCCTGTAAGCAACAGTCGTATTGCTGAAGCTTTCTCTATCAGTGCCAACCATTCGTCAAAGGTAATGCAGAGACTGCTTAAGAGTGGGTATGTAAAAGCAGTACGAGGCCCGGGTGGAGGTTACACTCTTGCTGCTGATCCTGCAACGGTAACCCTTCTTGACGTGTACATCACCATCGACGGGAAGCCCAGTACTTCAGGGTGTCTTTTCGGTGAAGAGAAGCACTGCTCACTGCCGGAATGCCTTTTCGGAAGGCTGACCTACGAGGCAGACGAGCTTATAGAGAAACACCTTGGGGCGGTAACCCTTGCTGATTACATGAACGAAGATATCGCTCTTAAAAAGTAGAATAAGTTACTTGGATAACAGACAGAATTCCGAAAAGACTTCGGAAGAAACGAGGAAGACAATGAGTATGTTCTGCTATCAGTGCCAGGAAACACTTGGGAACAAGGGATGCACAGTTAACGGTATCTGCGGAAAAAAGGGAGATACTGCAATTCTGCAGGATCTTCTTATCTACACGGCAAAGGGAATCGCCGTCGTTGCAGACAAAGCCGGCAGGAACGACAAAGACATCAGCCATTTTATCACAAAGGCTCTGTTTACAACAATTACCAATGTGAACTTCGATGATGAAAGCCTCATAGGAATCATTCGGCAGGGTCTGGCCCTCCGCGATGAGGTAAAGGCAAGATACGGTGTAACCGGTGAACTGCACGACAGCGCAGTGTGGTCAGCCAGCACAAAAGAAGAGTTTCTTAAGAAGGCAGAGTCTGTAGGTGTTCTCTCTACAGAGAATGAAGATGTCAGATCTCT
>CAZRXU010000031.1:4002-19418 GCA_964604135.1 uncultured bacterium
TTCGTTGGAAACTACGGTAATGCCTGGTGGCTTCAAGACAAGGAATTTGCCTCTTTCAACGGCCCTGTAGTGATGACAACAAACTGCCTTGTCCCGCCCAGGCAGGAGTACAAAGACCGTGTTTTCACAACGGGTAATGTGGCTTTCCCCGGTGTTGCTGTGATTGAAGACCGGGCAGAAAACGGAGAGAAGGATTTCTCCCCTGTTATTGAAATGGCTAAAAGACTTCCCTCGCCGACTGAGATTGAAACGGGAAGTATCGTCGGTGGTTTTGCCCACGAACAGGTGTTTGCCCTGGCAGACAAGGTTGTTGACGCGGTGAAATCAGGTGCCATCAAGAAGTTTGTTGTAATGGCAGGATGCGATGGTCGCCAGAAGGGAAGAAATTACTACACCGATTTTGCAAAGGCCCTTCCCGAAGACACTGTGATACTCACAGCAGGTTGCGCAAAGTTCCGTTACAACAAGCTTAATCTTGGTGACATAGGCGGTATCCCAAGGGTTCTTGATGCCGGGCAGTGCAACGACAGTTACTCTCTGGCACTTATTGCGTTGAAGCTCAAAGAAGTGTTCGAGCTTGATGATATCAACGACCTGCCGATCGTTTACAACATTGCCTGGTACGAGCAGAAAGCCGTTACCGTTCTTCTCGCCCTGCTCTACCTCGGCGTAAAGAACATCCATCTGGGGCCAACACTGCCGGCATTCCTGTCGCCCACTGTTGTTAATGTTCTGGTAGAGAACTTCGGCATTGCAGGTATCACAACAGTTGAAGACGATATACAGAGCCTGATAAAATAGGCTGAACTGTACAGTTCAGGCAAAAGCCGCAGACTTCGCTCTGCGGCTTCTGCTTTTCCGGTTATTGACTCCGGCAGATACCCTCTGCATTTTCAGCAGGCAACTGCTTGAGTAGCAGACAGAGTGGAAGGATGTGTTTATGCTGCCGGTGATAACCTTTGTTCTAACATTTCTTCCAACTGTACTGCTTATGGTGTTTTTTTACAGAAGAGACAGGAACAGAGAGCCCCGCAAAGTACTTATTGGAACCTTTCTTTTGGGCACCCTGTCATTCCTTCCTGTGGTATTTATCGAGAGTTTTCTCTCTTCGCTGGGCGTGTTGTCCGGTGCAAATCCATTCTTCTTCAATCTCTACGACATGTTTACCAATGTGGCAGTTCCGGAAGAGTCATTCAAGCTTCTTGTTATACTTCTGTACAGTGCTCGTACTTCAGCATTCGATGAACCCATGGACGGGGTTGTTTACGGAGTTACAGCAGCTCTTGGTTTCGCAACTCTTGAAAACATTTTTTATGTAATTGATGGCGGGCTGGGAACAGCAATAACCAGAGCCATACTGTCTATTCCCAGCCACGCATTCTGGGGTGCGATTTTGGGCTATACTGTTGGTCAGGTTCGTTTCAACAACAGAGGGAAAGGCCTTATCCTTACGGGATTGCTAATTTCTTCGGCACTGCATGGCCTGTTCAATACGCTTCTGGTTACAATAGAAGGAAGTACAGCGTACTCGGATACCGTCAGCGGTTTTGTGATTATTACCATGCTTCATCTTCTTTTCATAGTTTTCGCGTTCGAGATTGTGTGGATTCTGCGAACACTGAAGCGCCTTCGCCGGCAACAGGATAAACTGGCAGCAGGGAAAACCGAGTGAGAATTCGCCCTCCGCATGTTACCGGTAATTTTCTTATACTGTTGGCTGGTTACACCTGGGTTGCTGTCGGTCTGATGCTGATTTACAGGGGCTGTTCGTGGCTGGCGACGGCTCCAGAGGCCAACTGGCTGCTGCCTGCCGGAAGCGGGGTTTTCGCAGGTCTGCTGATACATCACTTTGGTTTTCTGAAGATCGTGAACAGGAATCTGGCCAGAATTAACCAACTGGGAGAAAAAGCACCTGTAACTTCATTTATTCCCCTGAAGAGCTATCTCATCACCGCTGCAATGATTGTAGCTGGTACTTTGTTGCGTCACTCAGACATACCGAAATACTACCTTACAGTACTCTACTGTGCAATTGGTTCGGCTCTGATTCTGTCAAGCATTCGATACTTGAGAACATGTATAATGCGGTATAGAAACAGAAATATCGCCCAGGTTTGATAGAAATTCATAGCACCGCCACATTTAGGTAAACAAGTGCGCTGCATATGGTAGGCCTAGGTTATGGAGGAAGATCAATGTGCAAAGCTATCCGGCAAACGGTTAAGGGTTGTTTGACATGCCGGGAAACTCCCAATGCTGTATTTCTAAGAACAGCATCCAGGGCTCGTTTTGAGGAAAACTCGTACCGCTGGGATATTGGGTTCAGGTTTGCAGCCAGCATATAAATCAGTGAGACTGCTCTGAGAACCTGCATCCACCACTGCAGTTTCCTGGAAGTGAACAGCTGAAGCAGCCTTCAGAATTCCCCCACCGCCTGAAGCTGTCAATGCTGTTTTTTGAGTTCTCTACGATTTCGGTGAAGGGGCTTCTTAACAAGTTTCCAAGAGTTTCGGGATTTTGTTCACATGTTTTAAGATTTCCTGCTGGGTCTATGGTCCATTTCGCTTCACCGCACTGGCATGTGGAGAAGGTAATTGCCGGGAACATTTCCCGCTGTGCTGTACAGGGTTCAACAGGTATTCCGGTGTAAACAAAAATACCGGCTTCAGCAGCAGCTTTGTCTGCCAGCTTCAGCGCTGTAAGAATATCCCGTGTTTTCAGGCAAAGATCATCTTGATTTATTCTGCCTCTGCCTGTGGGTGCAAACCTGTTCAGTGCTACGGCATCGGCTCCCATGGCGGCAGCCTTTTTAACAAGAGTGCCTGTTTCCCGGTAATTGCTGTTGTGTACACACACTGAAGCGGTAACGGAACAACCTGTTCCGGCTGCTGCGGCAACAGCAAGTTTAACCCTGCTGTCGGGTTGCGTAAACCCGATGTCGAAGTGTTCAATTCCACCTGAAACAAGGCTGCTGGCAAGCTGTTTTGTAAGAAAAATGCCGTTTGTAGCCAGGGCAACTTTCAGGTCGGTCTTTTTGCATATGCGAACTATATCGTTTATATCGCTGCGAAGCAGCGGCTCACCGCCAGTGATGGTAATTCCACAGACTCCCGGTGCATGTGAAACCCTGTCTGCAACAGTTGCGATTTTGTCCAGAGAAAGTTCCTTGCGAGTCTCCTGGTTGCTTTCAAGCCACACATTGTAGCAGAAACTGCAGGCCAGGTTGCATCTTTCTGTAACCTCAAAGGCGAACCACAGGGGGTTCAGACCCCGGCCTCCAAGATATCTGTAAGTAATACACGGAGAATTGGTTCTGTGTGCTCAAAATCTTCAAAGCTCTTTTTGAAAGCTTCGTACTGGACGGCAGCTTCCCGGTAAAATCCTGCATCTTCTTCCGGACTGTATCTGGCCACTGTATCAAGTACAGCACTGTATGATAGCTTTATCTGCTGAAGCAGTAGATCGATACTCATTCGATCAGAGTACTTCACATCAAATCTGTAATACGGCTGCAATTCAGTTGCCTCAATCACCTGAAGCACTGCAAGAAGTTCGGCCTTCTCAACAAGGACCTGTCTGGCCGCTGCAAATTCAACTGGAGTAACTTCTTCCTCTTCAACCAGGCTGTCAAGAGAAGCGAGTCTGGTTTCGAAGTTAAACAAAAGCTGGTCTTGCACTGTGTCTGTCCATGGGGGCATCATTCTTGTTAACAGTGCCGGGTTTATCCGGCTTAAACGCATCAGGCGAAGTGCAGTAACGCGGCGGATAAGACTAAGCGAAGTACGAATTTCAGGGTTTTGCTGTACGCTGCCTGCAAAAAGACTGTTTACCACAGCCAGCAGAGAGTCTCCCTTTTTTATGGAAACAGGGAAAGAGGAGTAGCCATCTGAAGGCTTGAGGCTATCAATGCTCTGCCAGATATTTTTAAGAACAGCCCAGTCTTCCGATTCAAGAAGCATACGGATATCTGTTGTTTCGGTGTCAGTCGTTTCGGCGACCAGAGCTGAAGACAGAGAAAGCAAAACAGAGCCGGTGACAACAAGCGAACCAGAGTTTTTCATATTTCCTCCTGTGTGTTCAATGGGAACTACCATCTCTGAGAGGAGTTTGTTCCAGGCAAGTGATTGACAAATGGGAGTTTTCAATTATCATACCACAACTGTTCAACCAGGAGGTGTCTGATGATAAGTATCATAAGGAATTCAGCAGCGTAGTACTCTGTTACCCGCCTTTTCTTAACCAGCCTTCTGTGTTATGCCTTTGAACGGAGATTCTTGATGTTGAACAATTATTTTGAAGAAAATACCACCGAAAAAACAAAGAAGATCAGCTCAGTAAAGCTGCTGGCCAGGTTTGTACCGTTCCTGAAGCCGCATCGAAAGGCGTTCGGGGTGGCCGTGTTTCTTCTTTTGCTTGCAATTGCCGGAGAGCTTGCAGGCCCCCTTGTATTGCGGGCAGTAATAGATGATGCCATTCCCGCCGGAAGCACGGCCGATATTGTGAAACTGTCTGGTCTGTTTGCCGCGATATTTCTGGTTACAATGGCAATTTCCTACTTGCAGGTAATCATAGCAAGCAGAATAGGCCTTTCGATAGTAAGATCTCTCAAACGCAAACTTTTCGATCATGTAATGACTCTTTCCATGAACTTCTTTCATGCAAATCCATCTGGAAAACTCATGGCCAGAGTGGAAAGTGACACCGAGAGAGTTCGGATGCTTTTCAGCGAAACCAGCATGGCCCTTCTGCGTAATGCTGCAATGGTTGTCGGCACGCTGTACATTATGTACAGGGCAAACAGTTACATAGCTGTGCGTGTTCTGGCTGTAACCATACCGGTAGGGTTGCTTTCTATGTTTGTAATTAGAAGGATGCGGGGAATGTGGAGCAATGTAAGAAAAGCCTACGCATCCATATCAGCTGTAGCCTCGGAATTTGTTCGTGCTGTACCGGTTCTTCAGGTATTTGGCACAACAGGATATGCCCTAAAAAAAATGCACGATCAAGGAAAAAACTATTTCAATATGGAAGTAAAAGCTTTTTTGTGGGAGTACACTTTCTGGAGTTTTCTGGGTTCTCTTGAGATAGCAGCAGTGGCTGTAATTCTTGTTTCCGGCAGGCCCGGCGTAATCAGCGGTGTTGTTACAGTTGGTACAGTTGTGATGTTCGTTGAATACACAAGAAGGCTTTTCGGCCCCCTTGTAATGTTTTCCGGAACACTGAACCAGGTTCAGAGAGCTCTGGCTTCCGGTGAAAGGCTCATGGAAATACTGGATATGAAAACCCTTACCCCTGATGGAGCTATAGAAGGTAATGAGTTTCCCGGCTCATGGAAAAAAATACAGTTTGAGGATGTCTGGTTCAGATACTCTTCGGAAAGTGAATGGGTGTTGAAGGGTGTGAGCTTTACCCTTTCAAAGGGGGAAACAATAGCTCTGGTAGGGGATAGCGGCGGGGGCAAAAGCACCATTGTATCTCTGCTGATGCGATTTTATCATCTGGAAAAGGGTAGAATCTTGATTGATGGAGTCAGCATAAGCGATTTCTCTCTTGACGCATGGCGAAGTGGTTTAGGCCTGGTACTGCAGGAGGTAAACCTTTTCTCGGGAACACTATCAGGTAACCTTACAGTTTTTGACCACTCGGTTTCCCGGAAGCAGCAGAAAAAGGCCCTCAACGCAATTGAAGCCGAAGAGCTTCTTGAACTGTTACCGGGAGGGCTTGATGGAGCTATAAGTGAAGGCGGAGTGAACCTGTCCATGGGGCAGAGGCAGCTTATAAACATTGCCAGAGCCATGCTCAGGCAGCCTCAAATTCTGGTTCTGGACGAGGCAACTTCCAGTGTCGATCCGGGAACTGAACACCGTATACAGAAAGCTACCAGTCTGGCTTTGAAAGGAAGAACCGCACTGATAGTGGCGCACAGACTTGCAACCATCGAGCACGCATCAAAGATAATTGTTGTACGGCACGGCACAGTTGCCGAGCAAGGTACACACGACGAGCTGCTGAAGAAGAATGGCATATATGCAAGACTTCACAGCCTTCAGTTCGGTGGTGATGCAATTGCTCAGTAGTTTTGTAAACAAGTGGTCGAAGTATCTGAAATGGATTGCTGGTTACTGGAAACCTGTGCGGAAGTACATGGTATTTCTAATTCTGTTTACGCTGGTATCCAGTACAGTTGCCCTGGGTTTTCCCCTGGTGTTTCGGTATCTGCTTGACAATGTGCAGACCATTCTGGGAACTCCCGATTCTTCTGGTTTTAACAGAATTATTTTGATTCTTGGTGCTCTTGCCCTCGCAAGATTTGTGGCGGGGCTTTACCCTGGGGCGCGTGCCATAATCAACAGCACTATTGGTATACTGGTTCGCGACGATGTGTTCGGCGCAATCATGAGAAAGAACTGGAAGTTCTTCAACAAATTTCGCCCGGGAGATCTTACAACCCGTCTTACAGACGATATAACCGATTACCCAAGAATCGCGTGGTTCAGCTGCAGCGCTTTTTTCCGGGCTCTAGAGTCTACTTCCAGGTTGGTGTTCTGTCTGGGTGTGATGTTCTTCATGAGCTGGAAACTCACTCTGCTTGCAATGGCTCCGCTGCCTGTGATGCTTTTCATCTTTTACAAAGTAGAGCACAGGCTTGGCAGGAAGGTGGCAGCCAGCAGGAAAGCCACCAGCCACACCAATGACCTTCTCGACAGTACTTTTGATGGCATTGCAATTGTAAAGGCATACCGTGCCGAAAAGCCCCTTGCGGTCAGGCTTCACAGGCTTCTTGACGAAAGGTTCAACATAGATTTTTCGCTGGTTAAGCTTGAGATGATTGTTCACGGGCTTTACAGCATCATCGGTCAGGTGGGTAAGGTAACAGTGATGCTTGCAGGTGGCCTGATGGTTATTCATCACAAAATAGGAATAGGAGATTTCTACGCCTTCTATGTTTACTTGGATATGCTGCTGGCTCCGATGATGGATATTCCAACCCTTTTCATTGCTTCCCGACAGACATTCGTTTCCATTGACAGAGAGATGGAAGTAATGGATTTCCCCGAATCGCAGCGGCACAATGAGCGGGCAGAGCCACTTGTGGAGGTAAAAGAGATCGAGGCAGTCGATGCATCTTTCAACTACCCTGGTGGCGGTGGAATAAAAGCTGCAACATTTCACATCAGGGCTCCATCGGTAGTCGCAGTTGTGGGAGAGGTCGGTTCAGGCAAAACAACACTGCTGAAGATGCTCGCAGGCTTGTTGCCTCCGGATTCGGGAGCAATTAGAGTAAACGGAGCAGACATCCAGACGCTGAACCTCACTACTGCTGTAGGGTATGTTCCCCAGGATTCTGTTCTTCTGGGCGAATCTGTTGACGAGAATGTTAGATTTGGAAGAGAATGTGTATCGGAAGAAGACATTAGAAGTGCGCTGGCAGTTGCAGGAATAGGAGACGATGAACTGGGAAAGAACAGAGTTCTCGGTCAAAGAGGAGTGGGAGCCAGCGGAGGTCAGAAGCAGAGAATCGCCATTGCAAGAGCCCTTGCAGGCAGTCCCTCACTGCTTCTGCTTGACGACTGCACTGCAGCGCTTGATGCTCAGAAGGAAGAAGACTTCTGGAACAAGTTGAAAGATATGGGCAGCAACACTTTAACAGTTGTAGTAACACACAGAGAGGCAACGGTTAAGCAGAGTGAGTCGGTCTTGTTTATAAGCAAAGGACAACTGATAGATTCAGGCAGCCACAACGATCTTATTTGCAACAATCCCGAGTATGCACGGATTATCAGGGGGATGGAACTGGAGGAAAACACGGATGAATAGGGAATCAGATGTAAGAAAAGCTCTTTCAAAACTTGAAGATCAGAGCCCTTTCCACTCTTTTCTCCGGGAAACAGGAGAGAGAATTCTTTTTACCTACACCATCTTCAACGAACTCATTGAAGGAACTGATTCAGAAAGGGTAAAAACTCTTAATCAGCAGGCTCATGCTCCGTTGCTGGACGAGGCCTATACCGGAGGGCTTGCTAACCCGACTACAGCTGTAAGTGTTTTTGGCGAGGAGCTGGGCAGGTATGTATCCGCCTTCAGTTACAAGATCTTTACGCTGTTCCGGGAAGCTTTCAAGGGAGAGTCTGTGGTTCTGATACAAAATGCAGATCACTGGCTGGAAGCATGTGCCGCCGGTGCAGAAGGTTTTGTCTCTTTGATGAAGCAGAGGTGGGGAGAGGTTTCACCTGATGCTACAGAAAGCAGATACAGATGGGCTTATGATCCGGAGAAAGGCTTTTACACGGATGTGGCTCTTTCCGCTACACCGGAGGATCTGTCGTATCTGTACAGGTACGGCACAAGAATTACGCAGAACGATCTCAGAACTGCCTCATTTATCAACTCTCTTCCTGAAAAAGATATCAGACTTATGTCTGAGACTATTGTTGAATCCTACATTGAAGGATTCAGAGAGTCTGGAATGGATTACTCCGTAAAGAATACCGTTGGTTACATCATACATGCAGGTTATGAAAGAATCGTTCCCGGGCTTGTTTCCGGATTTATGAGGTACGGTCTCAGAATGTTTATTCGTCAGGTAAGGGGAACAAAGCTTAACAGACAGGCAACGTACGATCATCGATTTGACTATGCCCTCAGTATCAGCGGGAAATCGGTGGATGAAAGGTTGTCTGTAACAAAAGAGATATTTCGTAATATGGCAGAGACCTTCCGCGACTACTCCGGAACCGCGTATCTCGATGTTTTCGGAGAACCTCCTTTCAGCCCTGCCCTTAAACCTGAAGCCTGCAAAGCAGACAGCACAGCTTCATCGCTGTTCAACAGACAGACACAGGGTCTGCGGTTGATTTCAAACGAGTACATGCCCGGTGATGAAACAAGCTTTGAAATTATCGCATTTCCATCTCCCGAGATCGAAGGCAATTTCGAAGAGATATTCAAAGACACGGTCAAACTCAATACGCTTTCAAACGATGAATACAGACCGGTTCAACAGGCCATAATCGATGCCATGGATGGGGCAGAATATGCCCATATTACAGGCAGAGGTACAAATGAAACCGATTTAAAAGTTGCTCTTTGTCCGGTTACTGATTCTGCGAGCCAGACGATTTTTGAGAACTGTCTTGCCTCAGTGAATGTTCCCCTTGGCGAGGTATTCACGTCACCGGTTCTAAAGGGAACAAACGGGCTTCTTCATGTTGAAGAGTCGTTCCTCAGAGGGCTTCGGTACGATAATATCCGTCTTCGATTCAATGATGGATATGTGTCCGACTGGTCGTGTGCCAATTTTGAAGATTCGCAGCGGGGCAAAGACTACATTGAAGAGAATCTGTTTTTTCCCCACAAAACCCTTCCTCTTGGTGAGTTTGCCATTGGAACCAACACTGTAGCTTACGCAATGGCACTGAAACACGGAATAATGGGTCTGCTCCCAATTCTAATACTGGAGAAAATGGGGCCACACTTCGCAGTTGGCGACACATGCTTTACCTGGGCGGAGGATGCTCAGAAACCGAGCCCGTTCACAGGTAAAACCATGATAGCGGTAGACAATGAAAAAACAGTCCAAAGAAAACAGGATCCAGCTCTTGCTTATACAAACAAACACACGGACGTAACACTTCCGTACAGCTCACTTGACGCGATCAGTGTTGTTCATCCAGATGGCAGAGAAGTGTTTATTATCAGAGAAGGCAGGTTTGTACTGCCCGGTACCGAGATGCTTAACCATGCCATAGATGAAGCACACAGCTATCTTTAGCAACTGTGTGCTGTGTCCGCGCCGCTGCGGTGTAAACAGAACTTCCGGAGAAACAGGTTACTGCCGGGCGGGTTCTGTAATGGAAGTGGCTTCGTGTATTGTTCACACAGGCGAGGAACCTTTCCTGACGGGAAAAACTGGAACTGGTAATGTTTTTTTTAACCATTGTTCCATGGCGTGTGTTTACTGTCAGAATTACCAGATAAGCACCAGCGGCGGCAGACAGTACAGCCCTGACGCTCTTGCTGAACAGCTTCTAGGTTTTCAGCGGCAGGGATGTCCTTCTGTGGGTTTTGTTTCTCCGGGGCACTATCTCCCTCTTGTTGCTGAAACCATAAAAATCGGGAGAAAGGAAGGGCTTACAGTTCCCACCATCTGGAACTCAAACGGTTTTGAAACCGTTGAATCTCTTCAGAGGCTGGAAAGTCTGATTGATATCTATCTGCCCGACTTCAAGTACTGGAGTGAGCAGAGCTCGTTGACGTATTCTGGTACTTCCGGTTATCCCGGGGCAGCCAGATTGGCGATTAAGGAGATGTTCAGGCAGGTTGGGCCGCTAAAACTCAAAAATGGTATAGCAGAATCCGGCCTGTGCGTGAGACATCTGGTTCTTCCCAATGATATCGCAGAGACAGAGAAAATTCTCAGATTTATCGCGTCTGTGTCCACAGAAATAACCGTAAGCCTTATGTCTCAGTACAATCCTGTTTACAGAGCAGGGGATTTCATCCTGCTGTCAAGAAAACTGCGCCCCTCTGAATACTGGAGGGCTGTTGAAACTGCGGAAAAACTTGGCCTTGCAAACCTGCTTGTTCAGGAACCTGATTCCTCGCCGAACAACTACCTGCCGGATTTTAACAGAAGCGATGTTTTCAGCGAATAAAGCCTAGACATTGCAGCAACAGCAATCGGTGTTGACATGTCTCTGCAGGAGCTATCGTGTTTATCTGCCGATAAAAGAGAAATGGTATCCAATGGATACTCCGGCAAACCATCCTTCCGGGAACACATCAGGAATATTCTCGGCTCCCACGTTGTATCTGTTACTCGCAATGTCAAGCATATAAGAGGCATCAATTATCAGGATCAGCTTTTTCCTGAATATGTACCCAAGCTTTATACCCGGTTCACAGAATATTGCGTCAGTATTCGATGTAATGCTTTCGGAGCCATCCCACATGGCGGACGAATATGTGAATCTGCCACACCCCAGACCAAATCCTGAACCGGCAAAACAATTGCATGGGAGACAGTACCTCTTCTCGATGGTAACTACTCCTATCCCCCCGCCAAAACTTGTGTAGCCGCTGTTATTGCGACTGTCGTTCAAGCTTCCGTTGGCGTACAGCCCGACAATGATATCGTCTGCAATTGTTCCTTCCAACCTCATTCCATGGAATCTTGCGTTGTTGTTGAGCCTGGGTAATGACTGCGCCTGAGTATCTGCAAAACCTTGGAAATTAACAAAATGCAATCTCTGCATGTAGTTGATGGAAAAGTGTCTTGGCTCGCTGTTCTGTGCAGACGAAGCCGACACAAGTACTATCAGCGCTATCAACAGATATATCTTACTCATAGATACCACTTTCGCTAAATCGCACCAACCAAACTAGGTGTTGTATTTGATAACACCACATCCGTCTAATATTATTGTTGCCTCTCAGGCCATATACCAATATGAACTGCGAGGCAACACGGTACTTGATTAACTGTTACCAGGGAAGGTTCTTGATAGATCCCCAGGTAAAACTCTCCAGAGCAGCGCCATTAAGTATACCTTCACGGAACCAGAAGTCTTCGCTTTCTTCCGGTGTGCCTCCCAGTATTAAACGGCCCAATGGATAGGTTGAGCTTGATGAGTAGGCACATCTTACGAAACTGTCCCCGCGAATCTGGACGATTTCCATTACATACTGAGTTGCGGGTACGATAGCGACAGGACTAAACAAGAAGGTTACCAGATCGTCGTGACCCACGGGAATCGAAACTGTGTCACTGGAGGCGATCAGGGTACCTGTAATGCTGTCGGAGTAGACACTAACCATTAAGTCGGCAGCTCCGGTAGGGTTGCAAATCTGCAGCTGAACTACCCCCAGAGAATTGGAATCCGGCAGAAATTCCTGACCTATGGGCGAAGCAGACACTATTCCATAGCCTGACCCCGGAGGAAGAGAATCATTTGTCTGATCCCATGTATAGTCATCTGAGATAGCTACCGATACCAATAAAAAAACTATTGCAAAAGCGGAAATTGCGTACCTGTTTCGCTTCATTTTCATCTCCTGTCAGAATTGTAACATATACCTGTGTATATACACGCCAGAAAAAAGCATTCTAAACGCCGTTATTGATTCAAAATCATTCTGTTCCCCTGTATTACACAGGGTTTTGCTGCTTGAAACAACCAGTCGCTAATTATATGAAGTTAGTCAGCCACAGTCCATCATCGGAACCATTAACGTCATGCTTATTCTGTGGTGCATTGAGGAAATGAGGATAGGCGGCAGTTCAATACGACAGCTTTGTGAAGTATCATGGGAAGCTATTACATGCAGGCAGCAGTGTTTCTATAATACTGCTGTGAGTTGATCCTTTTGTGCACCATACTGGAGATGCGTATTGAAGTATTTGTTTACTGCAGAAAAGCAAGTTAAATACACCATGCTTCTTGTTGCTGTTCTTGCAGTATGGCTGCTTGCTGATGTGTTTTCTGCTTTGTCGGCACTTCCTGAAAACCTTGTCTGTCGTTTTGAGGATGATGCGTTTTTTTATGCCACGATTGCGCGGAATGCAGTGGAAGAGGGTACAGTCTCTTTTGACGGTGTTTCTGAAACCAATGGATTTCACCCGCTGTGGATGGGGATTCTCACGGTAACCCGGTTTATCTTTCCCAATGACACAGGCTTCCTTCAGGCGGCAAGTGTGTTGTCTTCTCTTCTTCTCTTTGCAGCAGGAATTGTCGCAGTCATCTTTATGAGAGGGCAGTTTTCGCCTGTTGTAATTTTGCCTGTTTTGTTACTGTTTCTTCGGTATATGAGAGATTTTTCACACCTTGCCATGGAAACTTCAATTCTTATACCTCTGGCTTTTACCGTTTTGGTGATGCTTGACAGAATTACTCCTGAAAGCTCAAAACGCTTTCTTTTTGCCTTTGGAAGCCTGCTGGCTCTTACAGGACTTGCAAGACTGGATGCTTCGCTTCTTGCGTTACTGGCAGGAGTATGGGCTGTGAGCCGGTGCAGGAGGAGGAAGTCTGCTGTTATCGTTTTTTCCCCCGGGATGGTTGCCGGCATACTGTACCTTGCAGTGAACAAACTGTTGTTCCATTCATGGCTGTCTGTTTCCGGAACTATCAAAGCTTCAGGTCCAGGTGTTAATACACTGTTCGCAAAGCAATTGTTTCTGCTTTCGGACCCAATGGGTATCAGAAGCCCCTGGGGGCTGTATCTGCTGTTTCTCCTGTTATCTGTCGCAGTTCTGTTCTTCAAAAAAACGAGACCGTCTGTGAAGGTGACAAGTCTGTTCATGATTCTGTTCACAGTTTCGCAGCTTTTTCTTTCCAGCTGGAGGCTGTGGTACTGGTATGCCTATCCTGCGGTACTTTTCTGCGTATTCGTACTTCCCCTGCTTTTGCAGAAACTGCTGACACTCTTTGGACTTTCAGAGAGGTTGCTGCATACAGCTGGTTTCATGCTTCTTGTTGTATCCTTTGTTTCTGCAGTTTTCTGGGGCTGGCACTATGGAGAAGGAAATACAGGTGATTTCAGAGTAAGGAATATGCATATTGCCGGAGAACTGAACCGGATAATGTCTGATTCGACTCTGATAGCAATGGGAGACAGGGCAGGCAGCTTTGCCTATTTTTTCCGTGGAGGGGTGGCACAGGTTGAAGGTCTGGCTGGAAACGCAGAGCTGGTGACCGCTATAAGGCAGGAACGGCTTCAGGAGTATCTGAGGCAGATCGGTGTAGACTACATTCTAAGCTGGGCCGGCCCCGGTAATTCTGCGGATTACACTTCGTGGGATCTTTCTGTTCCAGACAGGGCCCAGAGCATGTCTCCTCAAAACAGAATTACTGTCTACAGGGACAATGAAGTCGGAAGATGGCCGGGTAGCAACGGAACTGTAATACTCTGGCAGTTCGGGGAGAGTCAGTATGTCAGATAAGCGGTGTAATGCAACAGCCGTTTTCGTTCTTCTGTCAGTGGTCATCCTTGGTTATTCCGGAACCGTCGGAACCGGTTTTGTTTCGGATGACTTTGTTTTGGTTCACAGAATTGCCTCCGATGGGTATTTCACGAGTTGGGGAGGAGAGAACGGATCAGCATTCTTCAGACCCGCAATAACTTTATCTTATCTGGCCGATTTCGGGATATGGGGCAGTAACCCTGCAGGATTCCATATCACAAATGTTCTGTGGCATCTTTTCGCTGGAATTGCAGTGTTCCTGCTACTGCTTTCGTTATTGAAGCAGAACCGGTTTCCACAACCCTGTCTGTTTGCCTTGTTATCATCAGCTCTTTTCCTGAGTCTTGCTTCACACTCCGAGTCTGTTGCGTGGGTTTCAGGAAGAACAGATGTGATAGCAACAGCCCTTGCACTGTTCTCCATTTTCTTTTTCTACCGCTACCAGAGTAAACCATCCACCACAAATGCTGTTTTTGCAGTTGTTCTTTGTTCTCTGGGATTACTGGCTAAAGAAAGTGCAATTGTAACGCCGCTGCTCTGGGGGGCAGTTTTCATCTACGGTTCTGCAGCAGGGAGAGAAAACCAGAACGGAAGCAGATGGCTCCTTGCCGTTTCATTGCTGCTTACAGGGATGTATCTTGCTTTCCGAATTGTTTCAGATGGTAGTTTGTTTTCAAATATGAAGTCAGGCGGTTTTCTCAGTTTTTCTGTTGCCGGTGTAGCAGAGAGTTTTGTGCGTTACGCATTCAGAGTGTTCATTCCTCCGCTCCCGATTTCTCTCCGGCACATGGTTCTTTCCCATCCTGCACTGGTTCCCGTCACTCTTTTTTTTCTTGTTGTTCCTCTGGGAATTGCTGTTCACAGAAAAGCTGATACCAGGCTGAAAAGGCTTCTTCTTCTTCTGACAGCAGGTTTTGTCGTCTCTCTGCTTCCGGTACTGAGTATGAAGGTGTCTCTTTTCGATACTCAGTCTGAAAGATTTCTTTACCTCCCCGGCGTGTTTGCGTCGGGTTTTCTAACTGTCGCCGTGGCTTCTGTGCTCAGGAAAGCCGGAACCGTCACGGTGATTCTTCTGGCTTTTGCAGTAATTCAGGGAATATTTCTTTACAGATCAAACGAGAACTGGCGGCAGGCAGGTGCACTCTGCTCTGATATTGCTGAATCAGTCTCAGAATACGATGCCGACAGTGTTTACATCCTGGCTATCCCTGACAGCTTCCACGGGGCGTATGTATTCAGAAATGGTCTTAATGAAGCTGTTGCTTTGCTTACAGGGGAAGAGCAGAGCTACACGGTATACTGCAAAATCAGTTCATACGGAGATTCTCTGTTCTGCGAAAATACAGACATGCCTGATCTGAACGAAACAGGCTGCACGATAGTTTCCTTCTCTGACAGAGCAATACTCTGTATTCACTAACAGAAATACGGCAGATTGTTACATTGACTTGCCGCA
>CAZRXU010000031.1:19518-24328 GCA_964604135.1 uncultured bacterium
CATTTGGAGCAACCAGCCCGGCGTTTCTGATTTTGATCACAATAGTCAAGGGCCTGTTTAAAGCGGATAATTCACTTCTGCTCACCTGCAGAGGATTCAAAGTGTACAAGCTGAATTAAGTCTACAGGAAGCAGGCTATACCGTAGTTGCTACAAGAATTTCCATAAATCTGGTAACTTCATCTGCCGGTGAAGCAGCATTCATTACTGCCGTGACCACGGCAACACCAGAGCAGCCAGCATCCATAACAATCCTTGTGTTATCCGGTGTTATGCCCCCTATGGCAATCAGAGGGAGCTGAGATGCTGAGGCCAGGGAAGAAACAACAGCCAAACCCAGAGGTTCTCCTGCGTCTTTCTTCGTACCAGTGGGGAAAACAAGGTTTGCTGCAATGTAGTTCGCTCCGTCTTTCATAGCTCTTTCTGCTTCCTCAACTGTTCTAATAGAAACTCCGATAATGGCGTCTGGCCCCATGATAGACCGTGCGATATCGGCAGGCATATCACTTTGCCCAAGGTGAACACCGTCTGCCCCGGCAGCCATGGCAACATCTATTCTGTCGTTCACCACGAAGTAGCTGTTGTATCTCCTGCACAGTTCACGAAGAACAACTGCGGAACTGTACAAAGACCTGGTTGGCGCAGATTTATCTCGGAGCTGAACGAATCTTACACCTGCCTTGAGGGCGATTTCGCAGGTGGCTTCAACGCCGCGACCCTGATGAAGAACAGGATCTGTTACCAGATAAAGCCTCAGTGCCTGGCTTAAATCATAGTCCGACATCGTCATTGTCGCCGTCGACCTCAAGCCGGAGTCTGCTCTGTATGGTGTAGTCGTTCAGAGCAAACAGCTGATCTATAAACTCAGGCACGAAAGAGCCGGGCCCGCGGGAGTTTTCCACTGCCAGCTCTCCTGCAATGTTGTAACAGGCAATTGCAGAGGCAACAGATTCGAGTAGCGGTTTTACGGAAGCGGCATAACACGCCACAGCAGTTGTAGCTCCGCATCCTGTTCCTGTAATCGAGGCCATCATTGGATGACCATTCAGTATTTTTATCCAGTCTGTTCCGTCTGTGATGAAGTCGGTCTTTCCGCTTACTGCCGTGATTATTCCTGTTTTTTCTGCAAAAGCCATAAACACGCTGTCTCTGCCTTCACCTGTGGCGAGGGAGTCCACTCCGCGAACCTCCCCTGAAGTTCCAGCCAGAGAGAGAATTTCCCCGGGATTTCCCCTGACAACTGAGATTTTAAGTTCGGAAAGAAGAGTGTTTACCGTATCTGTACGAAGCTTTGTTGCTCCGGCACCCACAGGGTCTAAAATGATGGGAATGTCTTTTTCGTTTGCGGTTCTTCCTGCGGCAAGCATACTTTCAAGAATACCCGGATCGATTGTACCGATGTTCAGAAGCAGAGCCCCAGCATAACCAGCCATTTCAGCCGATTCTGCAATGGAGGGAGCCATTACAGGGGCTGCTCCCATTGCAAGAGTGATGTTGGCCGTAAAGTTTGTAACAACGCTGTTTGTTATGTGGTGAATCATCGGGCATTCTTCCCGAACCCTGGCAGCCATCAGTGCAACGGTCATTTCGTCCAGAAAAAAACTCATGGATTCCCTTCTCGTTAACGCTCAGGACGCGCTGTGTTTTACTTTTGCTGTTTTCCATCGCTTTCAAATTACCGATCAAGTTCCAGCTGGAATACTGGAAAATATCAGCTGGCTTGTCAATGACCAAAGCGTAGTCTTTATCAATGTGGGGTCTGTTGCAGCATATTTAGTTAAATGCATACCACTTACGGTAAACAGTGAGGTGCTTGAAGGTTCTGCTCTGAATCTGAAACAGCGGGTTTTGCTGTTGAGACAGGTATTGGTGTGCTGCTTCAGTATTTGGAAAGCTCTTCTATATGTTACCTTTCACGGCAGAGACTGCTGATGGTTGAAGGTAACATAGAGATGGAGCAGCAATCTTCCGTCTGAGGTATATTTCAAGGTAATTGGAACTTTCGAAGCAGTTTATTCTTGTCGGAGAATGAAAGGTCACAGTGAAGGAAGTAACTACCGTTCTATTGCACTGGTTCAACCCAGGTTTCACTGAGGGTGTTGGAGATAAACCTGGAATACCTGAACCGGTTTTTCCCTGAAATGATATCCTGCGTACGCAATATTGCTGAATTTGTAAGACGAAGGTATGTCGTTCTGGTGCTTGTTGCTGTTCCGATCCTGGCTTTACTGGTTACATACAGATCCGAGGTGCAGCTTGGCGGGTATTATGTACACTCGGACCCGATCAGAAATCTTCTAGTCAGCCAGGCAATTATTGATAATGGGTCAATACGTCTGGATGAGTATGATGGAAACCTGATTCACCCAGAGGGTGATTACAAGTATGACCGTATTGGTAATCATCTCTACTATCACTTCCCGATTGGAAATTCCATTACAGCAGTGCCTTTTGTATTGGCTGCCAATGCTGCCGGTCGTCATATGTCTAAGCTTAATTACGAAGTATGGATGCAACTGGTGTTGGCTTCTCTTTCGGTAGCTGGTTTATTCACTGCTTTGTTTTTTCTTGCGAGAGTGTATGCAGGGCGGGCAGTTTCTCTTGTGATTGCTCTTTCGTTTGCTTTCGGCTCACCGGCAACTTCAACACTCGGGTCAGCCTGGTGGAGTACAAATGCACAGCTTTTCTTCATTACAGGGGCACTTCTTGCGGTTGCCCACAGAAAAACCGGGTGGTTGACAGGTTCATTGCTTTTTTTCGCATATCTTTGCAGACCTACAAGTGCGGTACTGATAGCACCGGCAATGCTTGTACTGCTGTTTGTTGATCGTAGAACATTTACATTCTCTTTGATTGCTCTGGCTCTATGGCTTCTTTCCTTCGTTTTGTTTTCCCTCAAAGAGTACGGCAGTTATCTTCCGCCCTATTATCTCCCCGGCAATGAGTGGAGCGGAGTTCAGCTGACCGCACTGAAGGGGCTTCTATTCAGTCCTTCCAGGGGGCTTTTCGTTTTCTTTCCTCAGCTTCTTGCCCTTCCAGTTGCCCTGTTCCATAAAAAAATGAAATCACAGAGAAACCCGCTGCTTGTACTGTGCATATTCTGGCCACTTCTGCTTGTTCTGCTTATTTCCGCGTATCCCAATTGGTGGGGAGGGGTAGCATTCGGGCCAAGACTGCTTGTTGAAACAATCCCAGCGTGGACCCTGCTAACTGCAGCCGCATGGGGTTCATTGCCTGGTCGTGTAAGAAAAACGGCAGCTGTGTTTTTTATCATTCTTTCACTCTTCGGGATCTGGATCAATCTGGTTCAGGGATTGCACAACAGGGAAACAGCTTTGTGGAGCCAGTTTCCGAATTCAATAGATTACAATGTTGACAGGGTATTTGACTGGTCTCAACCCCAGTTTTTAGTTTCCAGAGATGCAGACAGCTTCATTGATTATGATGAACTCAAACGATCTTTGGAAAGCACATTACCTACTGAATAGGGTTCCGTTTATGTAGAAGCCTGAAAGCGAGCAGCTTCACCTTGTCGATATGCAGGAATGTATTCTATTGACATCACTGAATACCGCAACGATACTCATATAAATATTAAACTGATGTTGCTGGGGCGGCAGAAGAACCATTTCAGAAACGGGGAAAGCATGTACAGGGTTGTTGTATCTTTTTTTCTTGCAGTGTTTTTTGTTACCGGATGTGGTAAACCGGATGCAACTCTGTCTTCAGAAGATAGCACTCAGCCGCAGTACGATCTGATAAAAGTGGATTCAATCGGGGTTGAAATGGGAGATTCCAACTATGTATTTGGGGCGATAATTGATGCAACATATCTGGCTGACGGGCGTATTGCACTTCTTGACATTCTTAAAAAGAAAGTTACTGTTTTTTCTGGAAGTGGCGAGTATATCGGCAGTGCCGGGCGGGAAGGTGCGGGCCCCGGAGAGTTTGTTTCACCCTACTCGCTGACAGCTCTGTCCAACGGCGGTTTTGCTGTTTCAGATATACAGCAGGGCAAAGTGGTGTTTTTCGATTCATCTCTGCAGTATGAAAGAGAGTTGAACGGCTTTCAGCCAATGGCCCCGGATCATATAACAGAAGGGTCGCACGGAAGTATTATGGGCCGCAGACTCAGCTGGTATTACGATGAAGACGAGGAAGAGCTGTACAGTGGTTCAGAATACTGTCTGTGGTCAGATTCTGTTCAGCCTGATATTGTGTTTCAGGAAAACTACTTTCTTCATTCTTCCGATGATCATTTTTTCTGCAGCACGGCATCATCTGAAAACGGCAGCTTTTACACAATGCCGTCATCAAAGGAAGAGTATACCGTTACCGGATACACGCCATCAGGAGATATCAGCTTTACCATCGAGCTTCCCTGGGAAACCACTTATCTGACACAGGAGGAACTGCAGGCAGCCAGACCTTACATGATTATTCCAGGCCCGAACAGTGAATCCACATCAGCAGAGCTTACTGCTAACTGGTCACCGGATTCCACAAGGGGCTCTGGTTATCTTGCAGGTCTCGATGGAGAAAACCGACTGTGGGTGAAGTCCGGAAGAGGTGAAACAGCTTCACCGGTCTTTGATCTTTACGATGCGGCAGATGGTTCACCTCTGGGCTCGGTTGAAACCACACTGCCTGCAATCGCCCGGTTCTGGAGCGTACAGGTGTCTGAATCGGGTATTCTTGGGTGGGATCACAACCCCGATGATTACCCACGGGTTTACATGCTGGAACTCACCGAGACCAACCAGTAGCTTCAATTGCTGAACATGGAACACGGGAAACTATTTGTTCTAGGA
>CAZRXU010000032.1:0-24055 GCA_964604135.1 uncultured bacterium
CATATCACAGGATTCTCTGCTAAACCCACTCTGGCACTGGAAGAAACACTTCTGATGGCCTGAACACCAAGACCATGGGCAAGAAGAGCATTGTGACGAACCTGGTTCCGCCCCTTGGTATCAAGCATAATACCCGGGGCAAATACCTGCCCTGAAGGGTAGTACCCCGAATCAGTGAAACACGAGAATTCATTGATGGTCATGAAGTTCTGAACAGTATCACCGAATCTTGATGCCATCAGCCTGCAGTAGTCTGCAAAATACCTTGAAGTTTCCCGCGACTGCCACCCACCTAAATCATCCTGCATAGCCTGCGGCAGATCCCAGTGAAAAAGAGTCATCCACGGTTGGACACCCGCGTTAAGAAGCCTGTCTACAAGTCTTCTGTAATAATCTATTCCTTTTTCGTTAACTTCTCCTCTTCCCGATGGCATGATTCTGGACCACGATACAGAAAACCTGTAGGCACCCAGACCCATTTTCTTTATCAGTGCCACATCTTCAGCATACCTGTTGTACTGATCACAGGCTGTATCTCCATTGTGTTCGTTTTTTATCATTCCAGGCGTGTGTGAGAATGAATCCCACACCGAAGGAGCTCTGCCATCCTGCTCCGCTGCCCCTTCGACCTGATAGGCAGCAGTGGCAACACCCCACAAAAACCCATCGGGAAACACCCTGCTCACAGAGCCTGATCCAGCGGCATTTCTGCACCTCCAAGCAAAACTGTTCTGGCGTGGGGGTACTGCTTCTTAAACAGGCCAATGCCTTTCCGTTTGCATCTTTCAGCATCCAGACAGATGTCAAATCCGTAAACACTGTGGTCAGTTCTGTAGACAAAGTCTACTTCCAGGTTCCCCGCTTTCCAGTACATAAGCTCTGCATTGCCCTCTCTGCCTGTTTTCGCATACATGGAACACCCTATGGCTGTTCTGAACAACCTGTTTTCCCACTCCGGACTGTTCGCGATGGTATCAGGGCTTACCCCGCACACTGCGCACACCAGGGAAGTATCCAGCGGAAGAAGCTTGGGGCTTGACCGTCTCTTTCTTTCATAATCGCCTCCATACTTTCCAACACCGGCCACAAGCCCCGCTCCCTGAAGAAGTTTCAGGTATCCGGCAACAGTTGTTGTGTTACCTGCATCCTGAAGTTCGGGGAGCAGTTTAGTGTAGCTGACAATATCACACGGGTTCTTGCACGCATACATAAACAGGTTCCGAAGAACAATCGGTTTCTCTACTCTGTTCACCATAAGGATATCTCTGGAAATAGATGTTTCAATAAGAGAATCCAGCATGTAACTGCGCCATTTCTGGTAATTACCTGACAGCACTGCGCCGCCTGGAAACCCTCCGAACACAAGGTATTTGTTCACTGTGTATCCGAAAGCCTCATGCATCTCCCGCATTGACCAGTGTTCAATTCGTAGTATTTCGTAGTTTTCTGTTTCATTTACGGGAATATTAAGTTCTGAAGAATCCACAAGCACCACTTGAAATGGGTGTTCTCCGGACTTGTCTTCGCTTTTCAGATACAGCACAACCTCAGCCCAGTTGAGTATTTTTTGAATCTCATCAAGAACAAGAACTGTTTTTGTGTGCACTGCTAGCCTTCTTGCCGAAGACCAGTTATTCTCTATCCAGCCGGAATCCCCTGGTGCAGGCATATCTGCCGAGCTGTAAACAACAGCGACCTCTTGTTCACGCAGTGTTTCAAGAACCTGATTAACCACTGTGGTCTTGCCAACCTGACGGGGCCCCGTGACGAACTTGATTTTTTCGGACCCATTGTTAATGCTCTCCAGCAGAATACGGTACTCGGCTTTTCTGTACACATACACCTCCGCTTACTCATTTCACTGAGCTATATTACTCGATACATTAATTGTTCGCAAGTGCCACCATCGGCGACATTCCTACCTCAAGCAGTTTCAGACAAGATGTATCTCTTCATACTATGGCGGAATACATGTGCTACTGTGTTTTCGTATTTGCTTCAATTGCTTTTTTTACAGCTTTTTCAAACTTGTCTGCTCTTGCGGAACCCAGCAGCGAATCTGTAAACAGAAGAGCAAGCTTGTAAAGAATAAACAACATGCCCAGCGGTATGATCATTACATCAAGAATCCAAGTAACACCTGTTCTTAAAAGAAGCTCGGGCAAAACATCTGTAAGATCCTTCATGTCTGTAACAATCCCTGCAATTATCTGAAGCTGTGGCAGTTTAACTGAATCCAGCTCAGGCCAATTTATACGGAAGTTCGGGAAAGATCCCGTTACGGCAGGTGGCCAGCCTTCGATATCAACAATCCTGGCACTTTGAGCTTCTTCAAGTCTCGTGCTGAATCTTTCCTCAAACTCCGACATTTTCAAATCAAACTCTGCCCTGATATCTGAGGAATAACTGTTCGAGAGTTTTCCAGACAGAAACAGGGATACAGGAATTGCAAAATAGAAGCAGAAAGCAAGTATGCCGGCCGCAAAGACAAGTTTTTTGATGAAGTACTTCTTTGTAAACTGCAGTATCCCCGCAAGAATGACTACTGCTGCCAGAAAAGCGGCTCCCGTAAAACCGCATATTCGCAGTAAAGCTTCCAGAACATACAGTGTTGCAAGACTTGCAGTAATAAGTTTCCAGGTGATGTCTACAGCATCGTAAAGGGGTTGAACGATATCACCAACCTCTATTCCAACCACGTCTGACCCTTCAACAACAGCAACAAGCCCTTTAACAATGCTAATGGCTGCAAAGGCAGCAAGAGCCTTTTCTTGGGACTCTTCCACATAATTCTCTGCCGGAGACAGTATCACCCTGTGTTGAAAAGCACCTGTAACTCCTGTAACTGAAAGCACTGCCAGAACGAAAAAGACTGATACAATGACTGTTCTTCTTTTTAACACTGTTTTCATTGCTCTCTCCTGATGATAGTGACAGAGGTGATATTCTCATTTGGAGAGTTCAGGTCAATGCAAATGGCTGCCGCCTCTGAAGACAGCAGCCACAATGAAGTCTGGGTATACCCTAAGTCTCTTTCTGCTCTGTACTCTCGTTTCTGCTCAGCCATTCGTTGAAAGCCTCGCGGCCGTACTCCTTCCAGAATGCTCCCAGGGAGTCGTAGTTGTGATGCTGCCCGTCATCGTTTATATGCACATGCTTCTCGCCCCTGCTGTGCCCGCTCCTGTTGTTTCCACTGTATGAACTGTGGCTGCCAAATAATATATGAGCCAGAACAAAAAGACCGACAGCCTGCCAGTAGCTTACCTCAGGAAGGTTAAACACTTCCGGCATAAGAGTGTTCCACAGCCACTGAACCGCAAGCCCGAATATCGCTGCCAGTGCTGTAACAGTAACAAGCCCCAGCAGAACAAAACCTATTATCACCATTACTTTCCGCAGTGGACTTCCCTTCAGGTTGTGTCTGTTTATTCTTGCATTAAATATTCGCATTGTTTTCCTCCCTTGTGTGAATGTGTTTCAGTTGGTGCTGTATTGTTCTCAATCCTCTGTGTTTTCGTGCAAGCAGGGTGCCAACCGGTGTATGCAGCTGTTTTCCCAGCTCTTTGAAAGACATTTCGTTAAACTCAGTTTCGATTATTACCAGCTTCTGATCTGCCGGCAGCGAGTTTATTGCTTCGTATATTCGGTTTCTTATCTGCTCTCTCGCGTAAGAGCTTTCCGGTTCGTAACTAATGTCCGGAATGATATCGTGAAGGGAAAGACTGTGGGTGTTCTCTTCATCCAGTGACGCGGTCTGGAAGCGCGGCTTTCGGTATTCGTCTACAATTCTGTTGCGCAGAGCACGGAAAACATAGCCTGCAAGGTCGTTTATCGGCTTTGTAAGGTCGGGTCTGTCAAGCAGTTTCAGAACCACATCCTGAACAATATCTTCCCCGTCCATATGCGAGGCATCATTGAGCTTCGCTCTGACAAAATCAACCATTTTACGGTAATTGTTTTCCCAGAATTCCGATACAGCTGCATTTTCTCCTGAAGTCATTTTTCACCGCCTTCAGTAATGCAGACGAAACAGAAGCAGATTTATTGCACCGGCATGTTAGCTATACTCTTGGTTACCCTACGGCAACTGGTAGTAATACAGACCTCTGCCAGCGTTGAAAACAATGGCATTGATGTTGTTCTGTGAAAGAACCCTGTGCCCGGGAGTCAGATAACCCACCAACTCTGTTAGAGAAGAAGAATTTTCAACTGAGAAGGTTGACCAGTTTATTTTGCCTGTGTCTGTGGTTTCCCCTCCGTCAGATGAAAAAACGTAACTGCCATCAGACAACCGGCAAAGAATATCAATGGGCTTACCTGGATTCTCGAAAACTGTACCGTCAGAGAATCTGACTATCTGGGTTGTATCGCTCCATGCCAGCCCTGCGTCTGGTTCGACCCATTGCTCAATTATGGGTGAAGTCAGCGAAGAGTCTTCAAGAACAATGGTAAATGTTGCCATATCTGCTATTTTCGTTAATGGATTATCGCCAGCTGCCACCAGATCAGACCACGGGTTACACACCATATAGCTGCCTATTATGCCGTTCGAGCTGAATCTTGCCTTCTCTTCAAGGTCAACAACATCGTATGGGCGAAGAGAACTGCTTTCATCACCAATACACAGAGAGAAATATGATTCCGGATCGGGGAGACAGTTAAGTATGCGGGCACCATACAGAAGCCTGGAATCCTGGGTAAAATTAAATGTAAGAGGCTCATCAGAATCGAATACAACCCCGACAATCTGAACACTTCCGCCTTCGGAATCGCACACCAGAAGCACGACAGGATCAGGTATGGAAATACCATCGGCAGGCAAACCGTCTGGTATCTGAACCTTTATTGCGGCAAAAAGCAGATTCCCGTTGGGGCTTGCTTTCAACATTCTGATTTCCCCGACACCTTCCCAGCCATTATCGGATGGTATCCAGTCTATTATAAATTTACTGATATTCAGTGGATCATCAATACTGACAGAACTGAGTGTTCCTCCTGTATTTACAAAAACAATTCTGTCTCCGGATAGCAGAGCAAAATCCACCATTGATGTGGAAAGCGAATCTGTGAGTAATTCGGGCTGGGCAAATGAGACCGAAACAATCACAACAACAGCAAAAACCAGAGGATGGCGAACCTTACACAAGAGACCTTCCATTATTTTCCTTCCCTGCACTGTTTCACAACCGCTACCAGCCTTTCATTCCGGTATTAAAATGCGGAAAAACCCCACGCTGTTACTATAGTGACGCAATTGGCGGCAGGCAACATCTACCTGTACACCCATTGCGTTCCTGCCAGATTTATGCAGCAGCATTCAGCACCGTGGAATTTCAGGAGCAGATTCCCTTTTTGCAACTTTCCCTGCAGCTTTCCTCAAAGCACTTCTGATACCTTCTTCTGTAACAGGATGGTAGAAATTCAGCTCCATTGTTTCAAACACTGTAAGCTCTCTCTGTACTGCCCATGAGATAAGGTGAGCAATGTGCTCTCCGTCTGGAACAGCCATTTCCGCACCAAGCAGTTTTCCGGAGGTTTTCTCGGCGTAAACCCTGAGAAGCCCTCTGTTCCTCATGGCAGTCATTGCCCTGGTCTGAGCTCTGTAGTCCATACTGCCTGTTACAATCATGTCCTGATCTAAACTTGAGTACCTTTCCCCAACAGCCGCTATGTTAGGATGGGTAAATACTATGCCCAGAGGGGTTCTTCGGCAGAAGCTGTGCACATCGTTTTTTACACTGTTATACCCTGCTATGTGGCCATCATCAGCCGCTTCGGCAAGAAACTGTGCCCTTGCATTCACATCTCCGGCAATAAACACCGGAAGATCACCCACCTGCATTGTGTACGGGTTAAACCCGGGAATCCCCATACTGTTAAGAGGAACGCCGAGGTTTTCCATTGCCAGGCCATCGGTGTTCGGTTTCCTGCCAATGGCAACAAGAACTTTGTCAGCCTGCACCTCAACATCACCTGATCGAACCAGAACCCTGCCTGATACTCCTTCTTCCAGAGTTACGCTGCTTTCAAGATGAATGGGAAACTCTTCGCCAATAATTTCTGCAGCCGCTTCCGCAACTTCAGGATCACTGATTCCGCCCACTGTGTTCAAAGCATCAAATCCGGTAATCACTACCCCAAGACGGCTTAGTGCCTGGGAGATTTCCAGACCAATGGCACCCAAACCAATCACAGCCATGGTTTTCGGCAGTTCCTGCATTTCAAACAGCGTTGAACTGGTAACAACTCTGTTGCCGAATTGTTTCCATTGCTCTGGAATGACGGGTGTTGAACCTGTTGCAATTATCAGGGCCCGGGTTCTGATCTGTTCACCGTTAACTTCCACCATGTCCGGGGCCAGGATACGGGCCCTTCCCGGTATATTATTGTTTTCCAGCCTGGCGGTTGCCCTGTTAACATTTGCAACCAGTTTGTCGCGCAGCTTTCTTACTCTCTTCAGAACAGCCCTGTCGTCAACTTTCAAGGTTCCGGAAAGCCTGAAACCCATCTCTTCATACAGCAATCGTTTGTGGTAAACATCAGCCGCTTCAATAAGCATTTTAGAAGGCATGCACCCCACCCTGGCACAGGTGGTTCCGTAGGGTCCGTCGTTGATTACTACGAAGTTGTCTGTTCTTTTTCTAACCTGACCCAGGGCAGACAGCCCCGCTGTACCCGAACCGATTATTACCACATCAACTTCTCTTGGCATTGTGTTTCCTTCCAAATAAAAATACCTTAGAAAATAGCTACACTGCCTTCCATGTGAATCTTCATGCAGTTTATCATGTTCTGGTGATCTTCAGTTCCAGCCATCTCTCTGCAGGAATGCATTGACAGCATGGGATTACCCACATCGACTGTGGGAATGCCTGTTCCTGTTGCCGCAATAGGTCCAAGCGTACGTCCACTTTTAGCATCTGCTCTGGAAACAAATTTCTGAACAGGACTGTTTGCCAGCTCTGCACATTTCAAGAAGTATGCAGATGTGCGTGCGGATGACGCATAACTGCCCCCCGCCGACATCTTCACAGCAGGCCCTTTGTTCAATACAGGCCTGGAGAGTTTGCTGTGCTTGTCTGCCCACCCAGGGTGAACAGCGTGAACACAGTCGGCACTTACATTAATACTGCGGCTGCATGCTCTGAAGAACTGTTCTCTGCTGCCTGAAACACGCTCAAGCACTCTTTCCATGAAAGGGGAAGCAGCTCCGTTAACCGTATTTGACCCTATCTCTTCGTTGTCGAATAAAAACACAACAGCAGTGGAATCAGACGGTGTTATATCCGTAATGGCAGCCAGAGCAGCATGTGTACTGCCCCTGTTGTCTATGCCTGCAGAAACTAGGAAATTCTCTTCCAGTCCATTGAGGGCCGGAGGCTGCACATCGAATACTTCACCCGAAAAATCTATTATCTGTTCTGCGCTGATTCCGACAGAATCGGCAATCAGCTTCTTCAAAGAGTCATAGTCATCTTTTTTCTCGCCCAGCACCAGAAGCAGCTGGTTTTCCGCATTTGCCTTGAATCCGTCTTTGTTCGCATTGCGGTTCAGGTGAATGGCCGGGGAAGGAAATCTCAGTACAGGGCTGTTTATTCTGAAAAGCTTTGATGTCAGGCGACTGCTCACCATAAATGAAACACTTCCGGCAAGACCAAGATCCCTGTCGAACCAGGTTGCCACAGTGGGTCCGCCGTATATTTCCACTCCAAGCGTTGACAGACCTTCCCTGTAGGCATACGGTTCAGGTTTCAGCCGAAACCCGGGAGCATCTGTGTGTGTTCCTATGATTCTAAAACCGGCATCGGCAGGTGGCTTTTCCCCCACAATAAAGGCAGCAACAGTTGAATCTGAATCCACAACCATACATCTGTCGCCTCTGTTCAGCTTCCATTCATCTTCCATGAAAATTTGTCTGAATCCGTATTTGTTAAGAAGTTCCACAGAAGTTTCCACACAGTGGGCAGCTGTTGGACTATTCTGCAGAAAGGAGATCAGCTTCTTGATTTTACTGTTCATTTCGCTCTCCTGTTCTTTTTCCGGTCTTTCCATGATGAAGCCTGCGAACCTGATCCATAAATGCTTCGAACCGTGAGGTGTTGTCTGTATCCTCCTGACCGTCAAAAGCCAGGTTAAGCCATGGAAGCCCGGGTTTGTCACGCTTTATTCTTCTTGAAACTGCCGACACAACGGTACCAGGCAGGCAGTTGAACGGATAGATGTTAACAGCTCCATCGATACCGCCATGCTCGAGAAGAGCAAGGGGAGCACCTATGCTTAGAACCGCCTCGCCACCTATGTTCTCTGCCATGTAGGGTGTGGAAGCTTTCATAACCTGAGAGGCCGAAACATGAGGAGTACCGCGAAGAAGGTTGTCAAAAGGTTTTTCCACAGCTCTTTTTACTTTCGTAATCACCATTCCAATGGTTTTCCCTTTGATAACTGACGCCGTCTTTCCGTTCTGTTTTGATTTCTCGATGAAACTGTGGTTAACATAGTCGAACCACTCTGTAAGTGGTGTGTAAATAACTTCCGCGCCGAGAGCTTCCAGTTTGTCTATGGTGTTGTCATTGGCATAATCATCATTTCTTACATATATCTCGCCAAACACCGCGACCAGAGGTTTTCTTGCAATATCCAGCAGGGGAAACTTCTCGAATTCTTCTGCTGCTTTTTTTGCTCTGGCGGCAAGAGAAGCTCCTTTCTCCAGCGTATCTTCAAAGTCAGACAGCCACTTCTTAAAAAGCTGGCTGGCACTTCCCGGCGTGACCTCGTATGGCCTGACCCTTAGAAGTGCCCGTTTCAGTATATCACCTGCAGCAAGACTCTGGAGAAGATCCTTCTGAAACTTTTTTGAACCCAGCCCCGGTATACTGGAATACGAGTCACTTGATGTTGCAGTAAGAACAGGAACGCCTTCGAACCCCATTTTCTCTAGTACCTGCCTCTGAAAAGTGCAGTACTGCCCGAATCTGCACGGCCCTGATGCGGTTGCCATGAAAAACGCTGTTTTTTCAGGTTTGTCTGTTTCCAGTATTTTCAGCATGTTGCCGGCGGTAATTATTGCAGGATAGCATTCTCTTCCAGTTGTAACCGTTCTTCCCAGAGCAACAGCGTGTGATGTTGTGGGTGGTATTACCCTTGCATCCACTCCACGGTTTCTAACGGCGGCTGCAGCCAGATAGCTTGCCTCACTCATCAGGGGAATCCAGAGGGTTCTTCCTGTTACATCCTGCTTTTCCCGTGCAGATGGCCGGTATTCCTGCGTTCCGCAGTTTCCCGCTCCATCAAGTGCGTCAAGAAATGCTTCACACCTTGTGATCACACCAGCATCGGCAGCATGCTCGTCTATCTCGATAGAGAGGTATGGTTTGTCTCCCATGATTTCCCTGAAAGAATGTTCAATAAATGAATCCGGACCGCAACCGAAATTACTGAGATAAACGGCGTGGAGGTCTTCGTTTTCTTTAATAACTATTCCCCCGGCAAGTATTCTCTGACCGTAGTGCCAGTACATGTTGTTGTAACTATCTGACGCCCTGTTCATGGACACGGGTAGCATATCGAGAGGAATTACAACCCCTCCGAGTTTTGCCAGCTTTGCAGGAAGATCGGTGTTTACCACAGGGTCTGAACCGTTGTACGGCCTGCTGACCACCACAAACCCCCTGCGTCCATTCAGGTTCTGTATGGCCTGCCTGCCTCGTTCTGCGTTTGCCTCTACAAATTTGCTCTGAGCATTCAGTGCTTCTTTGAGCGCTGCTTTTGCGTCGGCAGTACTGAACCCCAGCTCCACAGCTGTTTCTATCAGAGCACTCATCCATTCGTCACCTGGAAGGGCAAAATCCAGAACAGGTTTCAGAATCTTCACATCTTTCATCTGATCGAGAACAAGCCCGGCATCAAGAATGTACGGAGAACCCTGAATGTATGGACAGTTGTAAGATTCCGTGAAGTTACCCTGTGGTTTGTTCCTTAAAATTGATGGAAGAAACAGAATGTCCACACCTTTGTCGAGAAGTTCCATAACATGACCATGGGCAATTTTCACAGGGAAGCAGGTTTCCGCAGCAACACTTTCCACTCCTGAATGAACTGTTGCGGAAGTGGATTCATCGCTAACCACTACACGGCAACCCATGGATCTGAAGAATGTTCCGAAGAACGGGAAAAGCTCCCAGAACCAAAGTGATCTGGAGATGCCAATAACAGGCCCGCTGCCCCATTCCCTACCCGAATACTTGAAAACATTTTCTACCCGTTCAAGGAACAGATTCTCTCCACCTGAGGTGGTCTGCATTGAACCGGTCTCGTATTTTTCGCACCTGCCGCCGTAGAAGAGTTTTGTGCCGTCTTCCAGTGTAACTCTGTGTATTTCACAGTTGTTCGAGCACGCCCTGCATACGAAGGAATCCTGGGTGTAGCTGTTTTCAGCAAGACTCCATCCTCTAAAAGATGTTTTTTCTCTGCCGTTCATGGCCTCTCTTGCCATAAGGGCCACACCTATGGCACCTGTTACATCGTGGTGTGGAGGAAGAATAACCTCTCGCCCATGCCCCAGAACCGCATTGAAGGCTGCAACCACGCCCTGGTTGTGTGCTGTTCCACCCTGAAAAAAGATTTTCTTCCCTACTTTCCTCTCTCCCACAACGCGGTGAAGGTAGTTCTTGACAATGGAATAACACAGCCCCGAGGTTATCTGCTGAACTGGTGTGCTTACAGCCTGATGAGCGACCACATCACTCTCCATAAATACGGTACACCGTTCACCCAGCCTGCATGGGGCGTTGGCTGACAGTGCTATGGAACCGAAGTCTTCTATCTTTATTCCCAGCTTTTCAGCCTGTTCTTCAAGAAAAGATCCGGTACCGGCAGCGCAGACTTTGTTCATTTCAAAGTCGACCACTCGACCGTTTTCGATAGAGATGTACTTTGAATCCTGTCCACCTATTTCGAATATGGTATCTACCTCTGGATCGATCTCAATTGCAGCTCTTGCCTGTGCTGAAATCTCATTACGTACCACGTCAGCTCCCACGAAGTCGCCGGTCATGTACCTTCCACTACCAGTAACACCGGCGCCAAGAACCTGTACAGACTTCAATCTTGGCCCCAGTTCCCTCAGCCCGTTTTTAACAGCCTCAAGGGGTTTTCCTGCCGTTCTTAGATACAAACGGTCAACAACTCTGCCGTCAGCTGAAACAGCAGCCAGGTTAGTGCTTATCGACCCCACATCAATACCCAGATAAACACCTTCGGATGGAATATCGCCAGCGACAGTAAAATCGGCGATCCCGAGGGCGTATGGAATAAGCGAAGGAAGAGTTTCTATTTCAGTTCCAATTGAATTGATGAGTTCCCGGATCTGTTGTGTTCTCAGTACAGCAGGTTTCTTTGAAAGAGCAGCTCCTGCTGCAGTGAGCACATTGAAATTGTCAGGAACGATAACTTCACCGTCAAGAACACTTCTGAACGCTTTTACCATACCGCTGTTGGAAGCAACTCCCCCTACAAAGGCAACCGGATACCTGAACCGTCTTCCTGCGGCAATAACACTTCTGAAGTTTCTGGCAACGGCAAAACACAGACCACTGACAATTTCTGATACGGTAGCACCTACCTGTTGAAGGTGTATCATGTCACTCTTGGCAAACACACTGCATCGGCCTGCAATTCTTGGAGGGGAATCACACACAGCGGCAAGGTCACCCATCTCCTCGGGTGTAAGCCCCAGTCTTCCTGCTTGCTGATCAAGAAACGAACCGGTACCAGCTGCGCAGATAGAGTTCATGGAGAACTCATCCATCACTGTTTCTCCCGATGCATCACTTCGCATCAGAAGAAGTTTTGAATCCTGACCACCCATTTCTATAACCGAACCGGCATGAGACAGATACTCTGAAACCGAAGCAGACAGAGCAACCACCTCGTTGACTGTCTCCACACCGGTAAATTCCGCTATTCTCTGTGAGCCTGAACCTGTTAGAACAACAGGAATGCTGTTAAGCTCCGGGCGTTCCTCAAACAGGTCAAGCAAAGCCTTCATGGGCTTTCCCTGGTGCCTGTGATAGATGGTTCCAATTATTTTTCTGCTGCGAAGAAATGCTATTTTTATGGCAACGGAGCCTATATCAATACCTGCGATCACTGTGTTCATAAGTTCTCCCGGTTCACTGTTGAACCGGGAATATGCCGGTTTGCCCCCTGCAATGTCATATGACAGCAGGGGCATATCACGGGGATTTCAGACACACAGATACAGCAGCCGGAAACCTTAAAAGGTGTAGTTCACACTCATTTCTTCAAGAGCGAACAAAATGCTTACCGTTTTTGCCCGGCTGGCAGAATCAATCATTACGTATTCCATGCGCCACTGATCCCCGGCAGCCTCCCACTCTAGAAGAATGGTTGCTGCGCTGTCAGGCAGCAACATATCTGAGCCGAGAGTTTTGTTTGATTCAACATTGTACCATGTTTCAGAGTTTCCGGCAATACTCAGTGTAACAGAATCCAGATCCATCCCGGTTCCGTTGTTAAGTTGTAATTTTGACCCCCCACAGCCAGCCAGCAGAACAACTGCAGACAAAACAAGCATTTTTTTCATGTCTCCTCCTAGTGTGGAACTATTGTTTTCGCCCGTGTTAGATTCAAGAGTATAATTGCTTTTTACCTGCGACGGGAGGACTCTCTCTGAAACTGATACTGATCATTGGTCTGCTTGTTGTTCCATCTCTTGCCCACGGCTACATAGGCCCGGGAGCGGGGTTTGGAATTCTCACTTCGTTTGTTGTTTTTGTGAATGCAGTGGCAGTTTCTCTGCTCTCATTTCTGTTCTGGCCTGTTATGGTACTCGTAAGATTCCTTAAAAGAACCAGACGGCCTCTTAAACCAGAGTGCAATAAAGTTGTAATTCTTGGGCTTGATGGCTTGTCTCCTCATCTTGTAGAGAAGTACTGGGCGAACGGAGATCTTCCCAACCTTAAGAAACTTGCAGATACAGGTACATACCACAGGATGAAAACCACAACACCAGGTGTTTCACCTGTTGCCTGGTCAAGTTTCCAAACTGGTGTGAATCCAGGAAAACACGGCATTTTTGATTTTCTTTCTGCAGACCGAAAACGCTATCTGGCTGTACTGAGTTCAGTGAAAACAAAAACCTTTTCGAAGAAAAATTTTCTGGGTATCAGGAAGACGAAAGTATCTTCCACTCTTCTGCGCATGAGCAAACCTTTCTGGTCTCTGCTTGGTAGATACGGCATAAGATCCACAGTCCTGCGGGTACCCATTACTTATCCCCCGGAACCACTGGACGGAAGACTTCTGAGCGGTATGTGTGTGCCCGATCTGCGGGGAACCCAGGGAAGCTACACTGTTATGGCACCGGAGGGAACTGAACACAGTTTCACAGGAGGTATCGCCTGTACACTTTCGAAACACGAAAAAGGACGGTGGAAAGCCTCTTTACCCGGCCCTGATGATTGTGATCCCGCAGACATTGTGTTTCATAAGGAAAGCGGTGGCAGGTGGACAGTTCGTTCCGGCGGCGAAAAATTGAAGGTAAACACAGATGAACTCTCAGAATGGCTCACCGTTACCTACATGGCTGGAAGAACAAAGGTAAGAGGTATTGCAAGGTTCAGAATCTCAGAAGGTCCTTTTGTTTACTGCACAGCCCTTCATGTTGATCCGTCGAGCCCGGTTGTACCCCTCTCCCACCCTGTTCACTACTCCAGGTATCTGGCCGGTGCCGTTGGTCAGTTCGCAACCCTGGGTCTGGCGGAAGACACATGGGCACTTTCTAACGGGCATCTCGATGAGAAGAGCTTTCTGAACATGGCCTGGGCGTACTACCGTGAGAGAAAAAAGATGTTTACCGATGCCCTTTCCCGAGGCAAAGACGGGCTAACAGTATGCGTTTTTGATACCTCTGACAGAATTCAGCACATGTTCTGGGGCAGTGGAACTGAACCTGGAAGTGTTATCCACGGCATGTACCTTGAGATGGACAGGCTGGTTGGAGAAACTGTTGACAGAATGAAAAACAACCATCGTCTTGTAGTTATGTCAGACCACGGGTTCACCTCTTTTCACACGTGTATCGACTTCAACAGGTGGCTGGTAAACAATGGGTTCATGGTGCTTGAAAAAGGTATAACAACTGTTGATGAGTCTTTTCACGGCGTGAACTGGTCAGAAACAAGAGCCTATGCCATGGGGCTTTCCGGTATAAACCTGAACATTCGTGGGAGGGAAGGTAAGGGTATCGTTGAGCCGGAAAATGCCGAGACACTTATGAAAGAAATCAAAGACAGACTTCTCGCGCTTGAAGACGGCGGCACAAAGGTTATCCGGTCGGTGAAATTCGCGAGAGATATCTACTCTGGCGGCTACACAGACAGAAGCCCGGATATAATACCGGGAACAGACACCGGATACAGAGCAGACTGGGGATGTGTAACTGGAGGTGTTGGAGCTAACACTTTGTACCCAAACCTCAGGCACTGGAACGGAGATCACTGTCACGATTCAGACCTTGTGAAAGGAGTTCTTTTCACCAGCTGGAAGCACACAACCGAATCCCCCTCCATTGTAGACGTTGCACCGACAGTGTTGAGTATGCTCGGTGTTGAACCCCCTGGTTACATGGACGGGAGAACACTGTGAACAGAAGAGATTTTCTTAAGAACGCCATGCTCGCACCTGCTGCTCTGGCAGCTCTCTCCACCGGTTGCGGTAAAACAGCAGGCAGGTCAGGCAAAAGACTTATCGTTCTGGGCGTAGACGGCATGGACCCCAATCTCGTAAGAAGTTTTGTTGAGCAGGGATTTATGCCCAACACCAAAAGACTTATGGAAATGGGCAGTTTCAGCAGCCTTGGAACATCAACGCCTCCCCAGAGCCCTGTTGCCTGGTCAAACTTTATCACAGGGGCGCCGCCTCCTGTTCACGGAATCTTTGACTTTGTTCACAGAGATCCTGAAACCATGCAGCCGTTCCTCTCCATTTCGGAGGTGTCGCCACCGGATTCCACGCTGAACATAGGAAAACTTCAACTTCCAATCTCTGGTGGAGGAGTAAACCTGCTGAGACAGGGAACACCATTCTGGGATACACTTCTGAACAAGGGAATACCGGTAACAATGATCAAGCTCCCGGTAGACTTTCCTCCCCCTGACTCCGACCACAACGGTTTGTTCCTCTCGGGGCTTGGAACTCCAGATATACGGGGAACACAGGGAAGCTTTACTTTTTTCACCGATGATCCAAGATCAATTTCCGACGATACCAGCGGAGGGGTTGTTATACCTGTGAGAGACTACGGCGACGGTTGTTACACCTGCCGTATAGACGGCCCGGAAAACTCGCTGATGGAAGGCAATCCAACCATGACCGTTGAAGCAAAGGTCTGGATAGACAGAGACTCCAGAGCGGTTAGAATAGATACCGGAGACAATTCCGTTGTTATCGGAGAGAAGCAGTGGAGCCCCTGGATGCGCTTCAGCTTCCATGCTCTTGGGCCTCTTTCAACCGTCCATGCCATGGGCAGGTTCTACCTTAAAGAGGCCTCACCTAAGTTTAAGCTCTACCTTTCTCCTCTTAACCTCGACCCCGAGAACCCCGCGCTTCCCATTTCCAGCCCCGACTGGTACTCGCGTGACCTGGCTGAGGAAAACGGCCTGTTCTACACACAGGGGTTTCCTGCCGAGACAAAAGCTCTTTCCAGAGGAATTTTCAACGATGACGATTATCTTTCTCAGGCAGATACTGTGTTTGAAGAGAGAATGAGCCTGTTCCATTCGGTTCTATCCAAATACGTAGAAGGTCTTCTTTTCTTTTATTTCACCAGCCTCGATCTGAATGTTCACATGTTCTACAGGTCTATGGATCCTGCAAGCCCGCTGTTCTCAGCAACCGAACCCAGATTCTCCGGTGTTATTGCCAGTCTGTACTCCAGAATAGACACAGCTGTTGGCGAAGCAATGAAACTGCTGGACGACAGAACAGAGATAATACTTCTCTCCGATCACGGTTTCGCCCCTTTCCGCAGAAGTTTCAACCTCAACAGTTTTCTTGCAGCCGAGGGTTTTGCCAGCATTTCAACTCCATATCAGCGGAACAACGACATGTACGCATGTCTTGACTGGAGCAAAACAGGCGCTTACGGTCTTGGTCTTAACGGGCTTTACATAAACCAAGCCGGGCGGGAAAAAAACGGAGTGGTCACCCTTTCTGACAAAAGAAACCTCATGGAAAATCTGAAGTCTTCTCTTGAAGGTGCCGTTGACCCCCTTACAGGCCAGAAACCTGTAAAGCACCTGTTTATTCTGGAAGACCTTTACCCGGGATTTCAGATGCCGCCTTGGGCTCCGGATATGGTTGTAGGTTACTCGCACGGATACAGGGCAAGCTGGGAAACAACTCTCGGCGCATTTCCAGAGGATGTACTCAGCGACAACATGGATCCGTGGAGTGGAACTCACTGCATCTCACCTGATGTATGCCCCGGTTCTCTTGTCTCGTCCATGAAGAACATGCCGGAAAGCCCTACACTTACCGGCATGGGTTCAGTTATAAACGCAATACTGGCAGAAGAGGATGGTGTTTCATGAACACCCTGTTCGATATTCTGCTGCTCCCGTTCAGATCGCTCAATCCACTATGGGGTCTCATGTGGATAAGTGCTCTTTCGGGAATCATGATGATCCTTGTTTTCAAGAAGACATCAAATCAGCAGGCAATTTCGATGTTGAGAAGAAAGATGGGCTCCCGGGCGCTTGGCATGCTGCTTTTCCTGGAAAGCCCTCTTACTGTACTAAAACTGGCTTTCTCCCTTGTCACAGATAATTTTATCTACCTGTGGCACCTGTTGAAACCTATGCTGATAATTGCAATACCTTTTCTTGTAACCGCAGCACAGCTGGATGCCAGGTACTCGCGGGAACCTCTTGATGCCACCCACCCGGCAACGGTTACTGTACAGTGGGTTGACTCTGTTCCGTCCTGTGGGGCTGCGGGTCCGGAATCCGGAGCCCTGATCTCCCCTGTTGTAACCATTTCAGACTCTCTTGAGCAGAGTTTTTCATTTACAGGAGCCGGCGGGTTGTTTGTTTACAATGAAATGGGTATACGGCTGGGCACTGCAGGGCATTCAGGTTCTATTCTTGTAAGAGGAGCGGAAAACAGCGGTGTTATTCAATCTCTGTTGCGTCCCTGGAATGGAGCACTCGAACCAGGTATCGCGGGCATACATTCCAGTATCCGGGAAACCAGTTACCATATTTTTGGTGGAAGGTGGAGCTGGTTTGCAGTATTCCTTGTTTTTTCCAGCGTATGGGCAATTATTGGTGCGGTTGTTTTCAAGGTAAAAGTCTAGCTGCTTCTTGGCGAAAGGTGTGCAATGCCTAAACTGAAAATCAAAATTGACAGCGAGCTGAAGATTCGGCTTGATAAAGTATCTGAGGCTGGTGGATACTCTTCTGTGGAGGAGTTTGTTCTGCATGTAGTAGAAAGGGAGCTTGATAAACTTGATCCCGGCTCTGAGGAATCCGAAGAAGATATCCGCAAAAAGCTTGAGGGACTTGGCTACATGGGATAGGAGCGTGTCCGAGAATAGTACACTTGCAAATAGTTCCGAATTAGGCATATTTTGTCATCTCAGAGAAAAAAGACAGGAGCACTTATGGCTGATATGCATCCCATTCAAGTTACAGAACTCAGCAAGCTTTTTTCCAGGAAGAGAAGGCTAGGTTCTGTTCATGCTGTTTCAGGTATTTCCTTCAATGTAAAACAGGGCGAAATTGTTGGCTTTATTGGTCACAACGGCGCCGGTAAGACCACCACTATCAAGTGCATCCTTGGCCTTCTGAAACCGTCGACAGGCCGTATCTCTTTGTGGGGCAATGTTCCTGCAGATTCGAAGGTAAGAAAAAGAATTGGGTACATCCCTGAAAACCCCGATTACGATGATTCTTTTACTCCCATGGAATACCTGAATATGTTCGCATCCATGCGCGGTCTTACAGGTACTGCTGACGACTGGAAAACACTGCTTGCAAGAGTAGGGCTTGCCGGATGGGAAACCACTGGAATCAGGCAGTTCTCCAAAGGAATGAGGCAGCGTATGAGTCTGGCGATCGCTCTGCAGTCCACACCGGACCTGCTGATTCTGGATGAACCCACAGGCGGTCTTGACCCCATTGCCAGAAAAGAGTTTCGCGAGATAATTCTGGAAGAAAACGCAAGAGGAGCTTCAGTTTTTCTCTCTTCCCATATTCTCTCAGATGTGGAGACTATCTGCAACAGGGCTGTTATCCTTGCCGGCGGCAAACTGATTGCAGAAAATTCAATGGAGAAGCTTCTGGGTGAGGAAAACCTCTACAGAATCACAGTTATCAGCCGAAAAGACGGGAAAGAGGTCGAAGAGATTATACCAGAAGCAGACCTTCAGAACAGAATTGACTCCCTAAGAAGAGATAATGTAAGAATTGTCAGAGTTGAAGCTGCTATTAAGTCGCTTGAAGAAGTCTTTGTGGAAGCTACCGGCGGGGGTGAGTCACAATGAAAGCGGTGTACACTTTTTCTCTTATGACCCTTCACATGCTGTTTCGAAGAAGAACTCTTTGGGGAATCCTGCTTGTGATTCTTATAGCACTTGCTGGAATCTCAGCCGTACCCAGCTTTGATGTTTCCAATCAGGGAAGGTTTATTCTGGATTTTGGTCTTTTCGGAATTGAACTCGGTTCCCTGCTTCTTGCTCTAGGCCTGGCAGCAAACCTCTACCCTCGCGACAAACAGACAAGAACGCTGATGCCTCTTGTAGCGGTTCCTCTTTCCAGATGGCAATACCTCCTTGGCAGATTCTTCGGAGCAGCCATTGTACAGGCAGCAGCACTTCTTGCAACATGCCTGGGGCTTATGCTGATACTGCTTTTTCACAAACTGCCTATCCCCGGTGATCTTCTTCCGGCAACTCTTCTGATAATCGTCGAGGGCTGGTTTCTTCTGTCCACTGTTTTCTTTTTCAGTTTTTTTACTTCCCCGCCCCTGAACTGGCCCCTCACAACAATGCTGTTCATCGTGAGTCAGATGAGCGTTGCCGAGTTTACAGGGTTGCTGCCCTCTGCACCTGGCATTATGCGTGTGTTGCGGATGGTTCTGCCACACGCTGATGTGTTTCACATAAAAGATCCCATCGCACACGGTTTCCCCATCGAGCCGGTTTACTTCCTCATTGCCATCTTTTACGGGCTGTGCTACTCTGCTTTTATGCTGTCTCTGGCTCTTGCAGTGTTCAGGGGACGTGATTTGAAATGAAAAGAACTGTTGCACTTTGTTTCGCAGCAGCTGCTCTTGTTTTTTTTACCGGCTGCAGAACAGACTACGATATTGAAGAAGTTGCTCCTGCAGAATTTCTTGAATCTTCTGCCCACGATGGGCATGCCCACGAAGAGGCTGCATCTGACGGGATAGACAGCTCCAGCGTTGATGAGCATGTGGAAGAATCACATGCAGGTCATGTTCACGATGCCGGTGCTAGAAACCACGGAACCCAGTGGTTTTTCAATCAGCCATGGGCTGCACCCTTTGTATGGGGAAAGCTTGTACGAGATGCACTGATTTTTCTGTTGCTTGCTGTGGTCGTTTTTGTTGTCACCGGACGGAGAAAGGGAAAATGAAAGCAAAACTTGTTTTTCCTGCGGCGGCTCTGTTGTTCCTCTTCCTCGCATTTGTCTGTGGCTCTTCTGTCTCGCAGAGGGTGGATGTAGACACAAGCCAGCACCTCCAGGTCTTTGGCTCTGGTTTTCAAAGGCTTAAACACTTTTTTGCAAGTGTACTGTACCTCCAGCTTGATGATTACCACCACATTGCAATGTATCAGGGAATTCCCTGGACACAAAACACAGACTACCTGCCTCAGATGTGGCTGATTGCAAAGCTGGATCCCCACTTCACCGATGTGTACACAGACGCGGCCTACCATCTCGCCATAAACCTGGGCATGGTTGAAGAGGGAATGGACTTTATCAAAGAAGGCGCGGTAAGCAATCCCGACAGTCTGGATATTCGTTTTGAACTCGCGTACCTGCTCTGGAGAACCAATGACGGCACTCCTGAAGACATTATCAGTGAAACAATTGCCTACAGAACTCTGCTCAGAAGGGCCGGAGGAGACAGCAAGCAACCCTACAATGAATCGTCATCAGCTACAATCATGGCAGAGGTAATAGAAGCTCATTCAGATTCCCTCAATCCCTACAGCCTTTTCTACAGAACCCGGGCTTCTTTTGTAAGACACGCCAAAAGAGCAGGGCTTTTCTATCCCGACAGTGTGTCAACCCCACCTGAGTATTTAAGACAGTTGGACGGTGTTCAGTGAATGTAACCATTCCGAAAGAACTGGCTGCAAGAATTGTATGGTTCTGCAGTCGTAAAAATGTTCAGACCGGCGAAACAATTATCGACAAAGACAGCACCGGCAGAGACCTGTACATCATCAGCCGTGGACAGTTCAGAGTTCATGATAATTCAGCAGGTGAAGATTTTGTTCTTGCAATACTCAGAAGAGGTGACATTTTTGGTGAAATGTCATTTCTTGACGGCTCGGCCAGATCGGCATCTGTTACAGCCACATGCAACGGAAGCCTGCTGATAATGGGAGAAACAGAGTTCTCGGCAATGCTTGCCAAGGAACCTGAAGTTGCCGTTCTTTTCCTGCGTTTCCTGGCAGGAGTTGTAAGTGGAAGGCTAAGAGTTGCAAACGACGCACTGCTTCAGGTGGCATTCGGTGACGGAGAGATAATCAATCAGGAGTTTTCTCACCTGAAAGAGGCGATTGCCGAAATGCACGCGGCAGTGAGGATGGAGCTGGGAACCTAATCGTCGTCCATGTGAATAGGATACACCTCCCACAGAAAACTTGAACCACCCTCAATTGGAATACTTGAGAATGAGTATGTTTGCCACAGGCAGTCTTCAATCTTAAAATCGTACCAGCCTTCTGTTACCTGAAACACAGCAGAGCTGTCCGGCGGCAAAATAGACAGACCCAGCATATCTATCCACTTTTCTCTACCGGATTCTGTGACCCAGACAAAATAGAACTCCGTGGATGTACAGTTCTTTATCTCTACTGTGGCGCTTAGTGTTCCTGCTGAAAGAGAAACAGCCAACATGAACAGCAGCAAAAAAGACACTTTCATTTTTCCCCTGCAACCTCCTTCCTGATACTACTACTTCAGTGCGGCTCCGGAGTTCCCTTGATCATGGAGAGACCTATCCGTTTTCTGGCTTTTTCCACACCAGTAACGGTAACATCAACCTTCATTCCCACGCGGACAGCCTCTGACGGATGGCTTATCCATTTTCGGCTTATCTGACTTACATGCACAAGACCATCTGTGTGCACACCTATGTCTACGAATGCACCGAAATCGGTCACATTTGTCACCAGCCCCGGCAATTGCATTCCCTCTTCAAGATCATCAATGGAAAACACATTACCGAATGAAAATGCTTCAAATTCACTTCTGGGATCCCGGCCTGGTCTGGCAAGCTCCTTCATTATATCACGAAGTGTGGGCATTCCGTGCTGTTCCGATACATAGTCATCCAGTTTTATTATTCCTCTGATTTCAGGGTTGTTCATAAGCCCCTGAACATCTGTTCCGGCATCGGAGGCCATTCTCTCCACCAGAGAATAGCTTTCAGGATGCACTGCACTGCCGTCGAGGGGGTTAGCGGCCCCTGAAACGCGGAGGAATCCCGCACACTGCTGGTAGGCAACCGGGCCGATTCCCGGCACCTTTTTAAGATGGGCTCTAGACAGATATTTTCCATTCTCATCTCTGCATTTAACTATTGAAGAAGCTCTGGCTTTGCTCAACCCGGATACATAGGAAAGCAGTCTGGCACTTGCAGTATTCAAGTTAACGCCAACTGAGTTAACACAATACATCACAGTGGTATCAAGTGCCTGCTTAAGCAGTTTCTGATCCACATCGTGTTGGTACTGCCCTACGCCAACGCTTCCAGGATCAATCTTAACTAGTTCCGCAAGAGGGTCCTGCAACCTTCTTCCAATTGAAACAGCACCTCTTACAGTAAGATCCAGATCAGGGAATTCCTCCCTTGCAATCTCTGAAGCTGAGTAAATTGAAGCACCGCTCTCGTTAACCATAATTACGGGAATGTTCAGTTTTAACCCGCGAAGGAAACTCTCCGTCTCCCGCCCGGCTGTCCCGTTTCCAACTGCCATGTACTCAAGACGGTGTTTCCTGACCAGCTTTGTAATCTCGGATGCTGCTGCATCTGCTTTGCCTGTGGTGGGAAATATTGTGGTGTGCTCCAGAAGCTTTCCCTGTTCATCAAGACACACTGTTTTGCACCCGGTTCGAAATCCCGGGTCAACTGCCAGTATCCGTTTGCCGCCAAGAGGCGGAGCCATAAGCAGCTCACGGAGGTTCACCGCAAACACCGCAATTGCCTCTTTGTCGGCTTTCTGTTTTGAAACCAGTCTTGTCTCTGTTTCCATCTGTGGCCCGAGAAGCCTCTTAAAACCATCTTCAAGCGCTCTGCGAACCAGCATGCCCGCCAGGTTTTCCTTCAATGGAAAATGTCTTGTAATTATTGAAAATGCCCTGTCTTCATCAACATGAACACTTAGGTTCAGAAAAAGCTCGCTCTCCCCTCTTCTCATGGCCAGAACCCTGTGAGAAGGGGCAGTTGCAACTTTTTCCGACCAGTCGAACCAGTCACGGTACCTGCTTCCGGCTTCTTCCTTGCCTTTGATAACCCGACACACGAACCTGCCTTCTTTAAGAAAAAGGTTCCGCATCTCAGCTCTAACAGAAGGGTGAAGTGTCATTCTCTCGGCAATTATATCGGCAGCTCCTGCAAGAGCCGCATCAGCATCCGGTACATTATCGCCGGTAAACTGCAATCCCAGAGCTACAGGATCATCTTCGTTATTCTGATACAGAAGCAGCTCTGCAAGAGGCTCGAGGCCGTTTTCTGCAGCAATGGTTGCTCTGGTTCTTCTTCTCGGTTTGAATGGAAGATAGATGTCTTCAAGCCGGGCAAGTGTAGATGCCCCGGCTATCTGCTGCTCCAGCTCTTCAGTAAGCAGATCGCGTTCTTCAAGGGAAGAAACTATAGCAGTTCTTCTTTTGTCGAGTGCCTGCAGTTTCTGCCATGTTTCTCTAATTGACTGAAGAACAACTTCATCCATTCCTCCGGATACCTCTTTCCGGTACCTTGCGATAAACGGAATGGTTGCCCCCTGCTCCATAAGAGCAAGAACCTCTTCGACCTTCTTTAAATCAAGACCCAGTTCAAGGGCCACACTTTTCTGATAACTCATTTTCTCCCCACGGTGTGCCGTTTCTGCACTGCAATAATCAATATGATTTAACGCTGAATTTGATCTGCATATACGAGGGTTGCGCAGCTTTTGTCAATACAGACAAACTGGCTCCCGGCTTGGATGGATACCTGATACTCTGTTTTCACAATGGCTATTATTATATGTATAAGCCTCCTGAAGGATTTACCTTTAAAAGGCTATTCTCCCATTCCCGAACCGGGATACTGGTACTCTGTACGCCTTAATATTCCGATATAATGCGCCGGTACCCTGAACTCCAGCAAGGCACAGCTATGTAATTGAACCAGCAACGACCCTGGGACTCAGGAGAGCAAGCAGTATGCGAAAGCTTAGGGTATACAGAGTCTAGAATGAATGCTTAATCTGACCCCATGTCGTGCTTTCAAGAGTGTTTTCCAGGGTTCCGTAGAGGTTGAAAAATACATCAGTGGCACCGCCAGTCTGGAAAGCCTCATAGGTAGACATCCATTTCCACACTCCTGAGTTTGCATACAACCAGATACATGCTATTGCATCGGTCACATCCTTACCGAGAGCCTGGAAAATATAGCCCTCGGACTGGGCTTGAACGCCAATCCAGTATCTGACTTCACTGTCAGCACTGAACTGCTGAGCAGCAGTGAGGTCAATAGTTACTTTGTGTGCAGGCATCCCCATCTGAAGTTGACC
>CAZRXU010000033.1:0-2735 GCA_964604135.1 uncultured bacterium
CAGATATGGAGACAGCAGAAATACAACAATTCCTGTGCCTGGGACTGCTTCTCTATGCTTCTCGCCGCACGCGGAGTAAAAACAACTGCCCGGGAAATTGTTGGCTCATCTCATGTTCCATATCAGCTGCGGCTTCACCCGAAAGACCACAGGCTTTCCGCAGGTATGCTTGTACAGTCGGACAGCTCTGTTGGTCTTGCGCTTGAGAGATTCGGTTTTCGTTTAGGCAGCCGCAGGGCTGCTACTATACCGGAGTACATCGCCCTTGCGAAAAAAACACTGGGCAATACAGATGCCTTTGTAACAAATTTAAAACGGCCGGACAGTCTTCCCGGCAGACATGCCGTAGTAATGACAGAACTCCAAGATTCCCGCTTCATGGGGCTTGACCCTGACTGCCGGCTGGACAGATCAAAAAACTACAACTACTCTGATGTCGAAGAAACCGTTGCTTTGAACTTCAGGGAAGAGGATTTGGTGCAAGCCGCATCCGGAGAGAAGGGGTTTGTACCCCTTATTGGAGTGTTGTCTCCCTCCACGCCTCAGGAACCAGTCTTCCCGTCGTTGCAGGATGTTTTCAGGATAAGCAACGATGCGCTGAAGTTCTATTCATCACAAACAAAAGACCTGGATTTCAAAAACGGAGATTCATTAGATGCTGTCTACTCTATGATAAAACCCATTGTACTGGATCTGCGAACCGCTATTGAAATCCGTGATGAATTTCTGAACCACAAGTCGAAAACTGCTTCGTTTCTGAACGAGTTTGAGAGGGAAATCCTCTCTTTCCGGGAATTGGTCAGGGGCGGCAGGGTTGTTCCAGACAAAACAGCTAATCGATTGAGTATTCTGTTGAAGGAGTCTTACATAATTCTTGAAGAGCACTTTTCTTTCAGTGCCTTTCTCAAAGGTGGACACTATGCCAGACAGAATTGATCTGTTCTACTTCGGCGATGTGGGAGGTTTTGACAGGTACAATCCATTCTTCCTGTACAAGCAGAAATGGGCTCCTGAAATACTGTTTGAGATTGCGAGTGCAGATAAATATCAACTGACGAGTTCTGATATTGCAGCAAGACTGGGTGCTGATCAGGATGATATTGTCAACCTGCTGTCTGGTATGGAAAATATCGACATGGTATCAAACAATCAGAGCAGGTACTCTGTATCATTCCCTGTAATACTGGAGAAAGACATTTCCGTAATTGATGAGCTTACCAGTTCTATTGCTTCAAGAGTAAGCGGAATGATAATGAACTATGCGCAGGAAATCCGGAATCTTGCCTCCGGCATCAAGTGCATCGGTGAATTTGGATATGACAGAGTTCTGTACCATGCAATCGGTTGTGACATTCTTGATGGCTCTGCCATGGAGATATTTGCCGGGATAGGCATATTCAGCACCTCAAAGCCACAGCACGGCCACAGAAACTACATACTGATTGGCTATGAGCAGAATGAAACTGTGTCTAGTTTCAGCGAGAAGCTGCTCTGCAGCCGCAATTGTACCGGGACTGCAGATATTGATTTCGTCAGTTTCGGAGACTGTGACGGAGACAGACAGGACATGTTCAGATTTATGAAACAGGTTGCCCTGAAACTTGGAAGTGTTACTGCAAACCAGGAGTTGAATCTCTCCTACATTCACATTCTCGAACACAACAACAACCATCTGATCCGCGTATGCGCCGGGATAGTAAATAAGGTACTGCATTCCGGGAATTCTGTTTCCTCTTTTTCGGAAGAAGAGATAGATGCTGTAAAACTTCTACGCGATCTCAAATACGTAAAAATTGACGATTCCGGCAGGGTAACTATTGCCGTACCCCTGTTTGATACTGATGATGAGAGAGCAATTGGGAAGATATCCAGCTACCTGACAGAACTGATTCAATCTGAAGTTGTAACCGGGTTCAGCAACCTGAAAGGCAAACTGCAGAATCTGTCTGCTGTTGTGCACGGAGTGGATGAAAAAGAAATAGCAAATGAACTGTGGCACCAGGTGTTCGGTTACATCAATGAGCATCTGGTTCGGGATGGGCTTTTTGCAACCCCTGAAACCAGAACTGGTGAAGGCCGGTATTTCCAGGCAATCTACGTAAAAGGAAACCTATCATGAGTGTGTTTCAGCACAGAAGCATGAAAAGCCACAGGCTTCCTGACACTGCCGTTCAATTCATTACAGTTGTTTTCCTTATCTGCCTGGCATGCGGAGATATGAAAGAGGCTGTTCCAGAGGTGGTTTCTCTTGAAGCCACAATGATCATAGATGGCAATCTTGATCTTGAACACATTTTCACGGCAGTTGATATGACAGTTGATACCGAGGGAAAAATATTCGTACTGGATTATGTGCGTATGGTCATTCTGGTATTCAGCAAACAAGGTGAATTTCTGTATGAATTTGGCGGACAGGGTGAGGGCCCCGGTGAGTTCACCAGCCTGTACCTCAACTTTGATATAGATGATGCCGGGCTTGTTTACACCATCGATAACTGGAACAGAATAAGTGTTTTCAACAACGATGGAAGTTATCGCTGCCGAATGAATATCAGTGCCGGTCAGATCTTTGATATTGCCGCTGTGGATTCCGGCAGGATATATGTAAACGCTTTTCCCTGGGCTGTGCAGCTTCTGAATGTCTCAAGTGTTCCTGCTGTGCTTCTGCTTGATGAAAATGGGGAGATAATCAGGGAAGTCGGGTCTCTTGAAGCTGACATGGAAGACCTTGGCCA
>CAZRXU010000033.1:2835-4463 GCA_964604135.1 uncultured bacterium
GGAGACGACAGGGGATACAGAGTAGACGTATTCAACGCAAACAATGGAGAATTCACAGGCTGTTTCTACACTCAAACGCCCTCAGAAGAGAAGAATATGTTCATAGAGATTGACGGCAACGATTTCTATACGCTGGATTATGATTACGGTGTAATCTATAAATATCGCATGAAATGGGAAAGCTGAAGGGTTGAAACTTCATCTTTCTGAGTATGATCCATCTCCCGTATCTATTGTAACAAGATCAAAATACCTTCCGAACGGTATGGCGAGAAAGCTGCCGTCAGGTGCTATGCAGACCTCTGCACCATCCAGTTGATTGCCTGGTATACCGGGAAATCTTTGAAGAACGGTTCCGGAAGGATCTGCTATAACCAGATCGTGCTGGCTGGTGTTTGTGTTGTTCTGTTTTTCCAGCAGAAGTTCAAAATCGTTTGTGATACCCAGCAGGGCTGAGTATTCACTGCTGACTGTGGCAAGAATTTCCCCTGTATCCCAGTTGCGAACTTCCAGCGCTGAACACCTCACTCCCAGGTACCGTCTGTCTTCTGATGCACAGAAATCCCTTCCTGAACAGGAAAACTGTATAGCCTGCCCGTCAAGATAGTTAATGCGGACAAGTTTGTTCTGGTACAGAGGTGAAATCCATAACACAGATGAAGCACAATCCCAGATGTTTCCTGCTCTCAAGACCGGGAGTTCCTGAGCAAAAGGAATTGGCGAATGGTGCAGTATATTTCCTGCAAAATCCATTGTGAGTACATAGTGCAGTGAATCGTCTGTGTGCAGCACCGTAACTGCACGCTGGTTGTCTGAAAGAAACTGAGTTGAAAAATGCATTCCTGAAAGACCATACTCGCTTAGTATCTTTGTGCTCAAGAGGTTTCCTGAATTGTCAAACAACCTCAGATCAGTATGATCCAGCCGAATTACATAACCTTCTGAGGTAACATGATACACAGTTGCCGGAAGTATGTAATCATATGCGAGAACTGTGCTTCCGATGAGAGAAGGCCTCTCAATGTCGGGGGCAGCCCTTTCCGGGCTGGGATCAAAAACAGCACATCTACCGTTTTCAAGAGAGATTACTGCAGCATCACCGCCCATAGCATCTTTCCCGCAAATATCCCAGAGAAGAAGGTATTTCAGCTCCGGATCAGTTCGAAAATGGAATGTTGCAAAAGGAAAGTCTATGACCTCCACATCACCAGCCTCATTAGCAAGAACTGCCTGCTCACAGTAACAGAGGAGCATTCTTGTTTCTCCATCCTGGAAAACTGACTTCGTTCCGAGTAAACCCCAGTTTTTAAGAACAGGGTTTCCCCATTCAGAAATATCAAGAATGCTGTGAGAACACGATGAAGCAGTAAGTACCGTTTGAACACCTTCTTCTTCAAAGGGGTACCGTACAAGGTAAGCACTATGCCAGTCATCAAGAGCAACAGAAACAGGCGGATATGGAAATAGACTGAACTCCAGATCTGTGTTCCTGGATGGCACAACCGCAGTAAACTCCGCCCGGTCTTTCTGCCAGCATGGATACAGATGATTGTTAACCCAAACCTGCGGAAGTACATTTTTTGTATCTATCTGAGAGCTGACTTTCAGATATATTGTATCTGTAAGGG
>CAZRXU010000033.1:4563-23820 GCA_964604135.1 uncultured bacterium
TTTAGGGCCTTGTGTTGTCTACTCAAGCCTGAGATCAGATAACCGAACCAGCATAACTGCAAAATGTTTTTCCAAAGGAAGAGAGGTGCTCTCGATGAATCCGTCTTTACTCGTGGTTTCTGGGAAAACGGCTGCTTACAACTACGGGAAATAGGTAAAAAATGGCTGGCGAACAGGGAGTCGAACCCCGATTAGCGGATCCAGAGACCGCTGTCCTGCCATTGGACGATTCGCCAGCGAGCACGAATTATCATAAATTCATTATGTTCTGTCAAGTATTATGTGTGAAAAAGGAGTTGAAATGGCTAGAAGAAAAACCGGCTTTCTGCCCAGCTTCATAGTTGCGGCTCTAGTACTTTACCTCACTTCCCTGATTCTCGGCGGCAGAATGGTGTTTGCCGGGTTCTGGGGAATAGTAATAACAGCAGGTGTTGTGGGGCTGCTCAATTTCTTTATTGCACCGTTGATCGCCCTGCTTACATGCCCCCTGCAGATACTTACTCTCGGGCTGGCAAGGTTTCTGGTGAGCGGTCTTATGATTGTTCTGGCTTCACACTTTCTGAGCAGTTTTTCCATCGCCAGTTACTGGTGGGCAGTACTGGCTGCAGTGATAATATCTGTTCTTACTTCAGCAGTTGAAAGCTTGTTCGGTATCAAGAGAGGTCGGAACTAACCTTTCTTACAATACCTGCAGGGGTCTGAGCCGTTCCCTGGCCCAGTGGATTGTCTCCTAGAATGTGAACAAGCAGATCCCTGTCTGTTTCAGGTGGATAGCAGCCGAGGATATTCCCTCCAAGATCGTTGATATCCACCACTGCTGCAGCACAACCGAACTTCTCCGACAGCTGTTTCGCCACCCCTTCAGGATCAAGAGGAGCAAGGCTTACAGCATTATTGAAAGGTGGAATAGTACCGTGGGTCGGTCCATCAATAGATCTGGCACATGAACCGGCGATTCTATAAAAATCTCCCCGTCTTCCGAACAATCTGGTTACTCCTCCGGCAACAGCTGCGGTGAGAATTCGCACGACACCGCATTCCCTAAGGGCACACTCCATTGTTTCCGGAATGCCAAGACCAATGCCGGCTGGCGTTCTTGTAACATGTTTACTGAGAAATCTTGCCAGAGGTCTTACATGGAGTTCATCTTCACCCAGAACAAAGTACCTGCCCTGACTTCCTCCTACAGCTTTCTCGCTGACAAACATAGTGTCGTCGGCAGAAATCTCAATCTCCGCCAGAGAAAGCCCCTCCTGAATTGCTTCGGCAAGGTTGTCTCCTCTCAAAATCAACTTTGTTTTAACGGGAATTCTGAGCCATTTTTCATCGTTTACTGTAATCACAGGAGTCTTTGTATGCATATATTCCTCTCAGAGACAATGAAGGGAGTTCTTTTGAATCTAATTAAATCCATGTCTGCTGAAGTAGAGAAGGCTTCCCATTCTCTTGTTATTCTCCCTGTAGGCAGCCTGGAGCAGCACGGAACAGAAGCTCCGCTGGGTTGTGACGGACTGGTTGCCGATGCCCTGTGCAGAAAAGCCGGAGGACTTACTTCCACACCTGTTCTCCCGGCTCTTTACTACGGCTGTTCGTACTCACACACATCTTTCCCCGGTACCTTTTCTATTTCCCTGGAAACTTATTCGAAACTGCTTGGTGAAATAATAAGCGAGGCTGAAAGAAACGGCTTCGAAAATATACTGATTGTAAGCGGACACGGAGGCAATCGGCAGGCTGCAGAAAAGGCAATGGCGGAGGCCGTGGGAACTATATCCTGTAGTTATATGGGTTACTGGCAATTCCCCGGTGTTCAGGAAAAAGAGAACCGCCTTTTCAAAAAGGCAGGTTACCACATCACCGCTCCGGAGGTTTCCATGGTGTGGTATCTCCTGAGCATATCAATTCCCCGGGAATTCTCCGGGTGCTATCCGCCGGCGCAACCAAATATGAAGGATGTGACTCCCGGGCAGTGGAAACATCTTTATCCGGATGGAGGTGTGGGAGCAGATCTTTCAGATGCCTCCGTTGTAAAGGGTCAAACTCTGTTTCAATTCACTACAGATTCCATGGCAAATTACATCCGGAAAATCGCTGGCACGTGTTCCGCAAACTCTTGACTTTTCTATTGAATACTTCATGGCCTTGCTGTTACCCTCAACAAAATATATTGTACTCTGTGAATGTGATTTTGTCAGAGCATTTCAGATTGTGGCATTGTTACAGTTTTTGAGTTATCTTCGTTGCCCTTTGAGATGAAGCATCTGCCCGCCGGAGGGGCCGCGTGAGTAGATCCTCATCATGGGCTTTTGTTAACTAAAGGAGCGTCAAAATGATGCGAATGTTTTTTGCAGTTGTTGTCTTCGCTGCAGTTGCTTTTTCAGCAACTGTAACCGAGGATACATCAATCGACAACCCTGATGGTGCTGTTACTGTACAGTTACCACCAGCAACGATCATCACAGACAGTGATGCCGATCCATGGATTCGAACTTTCTCGTCTCCCGTTGTGCATCCGGTAAGAGATGAGGGTTCATCTGTATGGCCAGAGTATGACTGGAGCACTGACGTTATTGTTTCTCCAGGTCACGTGGGCAGCGGTCAGGACTTTGATGTTGACCCTGATAACGGAGATATCTACGCCATCTATGACACCGACCACTCCACACAGGACAGTGCCATAGTCTACCGGTCACAGGATAACGGTGTCACCTGGACATTCTGGCGAACAAGCTACAGTTCAGTCAGTGAGGTTAACGATGCTCAGATCAGAGTGGTTCGCGATAGCTCTGGACAGAGCTGGGTTTGTATGTTCTTCCTTATCGACAAAACATTGAGAATGAGATTCATGACTCCAGACCAGTCTTCCTCAGGCTGGACAACGGTTACCTCCCAGGATGTTATCTACTACGATGTAGACGGTGAAACAGATAACAGTGGCTGGGTATACGCCACCTATGTTGTTGATGCTTCAGGAAACGATATCTGGGTGACAAGGAGCTCCATGACCAACCATAACTGGGTGAGCGACGCCCTGCTGTTTGCTGATCCCGGAATGACTCCATATCCTTCTATAGCTACAAGCACTGGTGGAACAGTTGCTGTTGCCTTCCTTGATGACAGGCTGACAGCAAACCAGAACATCAGAATCAAGCGAAGCACAAACTACGCTTCATCATGGGGCGGTTCCGCTCAGGTTGGCAGCAACACAGGAGCTTTTGACCTTAGCTGGACATCCATTGCCTTTAACTACGCATCAGCCGGAGCAGGCTGGATTTTTGTCACCTACGAGGGAACAAGTTCAGGCGATAATCTGGGATATCACTACACCACAAATGCCGGATCATCCTGGACCTATGGTACCACAATCGGTGGTACAGGAGACCAGAATATGCCCAGCATTCGCAACCACAAGAGTATCGGAGCAACAACTCTGGCTTTCAACGATGACCCCGGCGACTCTACCATGTTCTGCTGGGCAACAGCCGCCTCTCCAAACTCTTTCTCTGCACCAATACGCATTAATGATTCTAACGCCACTGGATACTGGCCTCCGACAGCAGGCTGGGCCTCTAACATGTCTGCTGTTCTCTACGCCAACTGGAACAATGACTATCGTCTCCTTTTCGACTGGTATGGAAACACTGCCGTTGAAGAAGAAACATCAGCATCTGTTCCTGGAGGCACCTGTCAGATCAGCGCAAGTCCCAATCCGTTCACCACGACAGCCAATATTTCCTTCAATGTTGCTGGAACAGAACCTGTTTCTGTCTCCATCTACAACATCTCCGGCCGACTTGTGAAAACCATTGTAAACAACGAGTTCCTTTCCGCAGGAAATCACTCGGTACAGTGGAACGGTGTTAACTCCAGAGGAGCTTCTGTTACCCCTGGTGTCTACTTCTGTCGCCTTAACACAGGCGGTACTGTTTTCTCCACCAGACTGGTAATGGTTCCCTAGCAACCATATCTGTTACAGGAGCCCCCTGCTTTTCAGCGGGGGGCTCTTTGTTTTAATCCTGTTCTGTTTTAATCCTGTTCTGTCCCAAAAACCAGGAACTCTAAACGCTGATAAGAAAAGTCCCGGCATAAAGCCGGGACATTGGTAGCGGGGGCAGGATTTGAACCTACGACCTTTGGGTTATGAGCCCAACGAGCTACCGAACTGCTCCACCCCGCGATTGAGGTGCGAACATATCACACAAAGGCAAAAAAGTCAACTCTGAACCAGGAGTGTGTCTGAGAATAGGCATTGAGTAGTAGCACCTCACGGATGAGATGGAAAGCATGCCGATGTCGTATTTCCGGTCAGGCTCCTATATGTTCATCCCCAGAGAAATCCTGTGGGTATTGCCCAGATCAGCACAGGGTTTCCATGCATAATCCAGAGAGAATTGATTGTAACTTGTTCCCATACCAAAGCCCATGGCATCAATAAACCCTCCGCCAGCATTATCTGCTGTCTCTTTTGCGGAAAGACTCCATCCGGTTCGAAGAGCGAGCATCTCTACTGGCTTGTATTCCATCCCGACAGCAAAATCAACGTTTCCTTCCAGTGGTAGAGTTGCATCTGCGGCAACCAGAAGATTATTGTTCAATAAATTCTGAGACACTCCTGCTGCAATCTCCGTGGGCATCGGGTCATTCTCGCTGTAAAAAGCTTTTGTTTGAACTCCTGCGTTCCTTACAACTACTGCACCTGCAAATCCCGGCAAAGCCGAGGGACTGTACATTCCGCCAATATCTGCACTGAATCCGTTTGCGTTATAGCTATCTATCTGAGAATAGATAAACCTGCCTGTGACTCCCACAGAAATGGTCTCGTTAATGGCTTTTGCCCATGTACCGGCCAGAGCCATGCTGTTGGACGAAAATTGTTCCCCTGTTCCAAGGGGATCCTCCATGGTTGTTCTGTCAAAGTTACCTCCGAAGAAGTAGTTAAGAGACACACCAACTACAGTGCTTTCGCGGGGATTAACCCAACCGGCAAAACCGGCCTGCATATCCATCATGTAGCTGGTATAGGTTGTTGTAAGTTCACTGTTCTTCATGTTGGCTGCCGCCGCCGGATTCCAGTACAGAGAAACCGGATCTCCCTGAACAGCAGTAAATGCTCCGCCCATGGCAACGGCTCTGGCTCCTGCAGGTATCTGCAGAAAAGCAAAACCTGTGGTTCCCCCTGCACTGGCTGCAAAAAAAGCAAAAAGTACCAGAATAAAAGTCAGTTTCATTTCATTCTCCTGTTATTTCTGAGTCCGTTTCAACCGGAACTGAATTCATTGTATCTTCCAACGCTGGCCTCATAGCAAAAAAGATGTAGGCACTGTCTGCCGTTGCTCCATACATCATCTCTTTTGCGGTTACCGTTATGGTATATGCAACAGAACCCGAACCTGTTGCAAACTGAATAACCGGCAAGTCGTCCGGCTGTTCATCTATGGTATTCGTCTTCCCTCCCCGGAGTTCCAAACAAAGGTCGTAAATTGCATTTCCGCCAAGCCCGCAGAGAACACCCTCGAGGTTGGGCCCAGGGTAAATTATTAACGATAAAGGTTCCCCTACAGATAAATATACTCCCCTACTCCACTGAAAAGAGTAACCATTGAACAGGTACTCGTTCATGAAGGAATCAGCCTCACTCGAAAGGGAACCCAGAATAAAAACAACTGCAATATAAACCATGATCAATCCTTGAGCCCGGAACGGGAATAGCTGGCTGCCAAGTGTTTCTGAGCAAACAGGAAAAGTATTATCAGAGGAAGAACGCTGAAAGTTGAAGCAGCCATTAACAACTGGTAATTGCTTGACTGCTCCTGATTAAAATAACTGAGCCCAACCTGAAGAACACGAAGTTTTTCCGAATGTGTAACAACCAGGGGCCACATAAAGCTGTTCCACGACCCTATTACATTGAAGAGCATAATGGTTGCTACCACCGATTTGGAAAGAGGAAGAGCAACTCTCCACAGATATGCAAACCTGCTGCACCCATCAAGTCTGGCTGCTTCATACAAAGATTTAGGAAGAGTCATGAAATGCTGCCTCAGAAGAAAAATGCTGAAAACATTTGTGGTCCATGGAACAATCAGCGCAAGGTAAGTATCTACCCACCCGAGTTTCGCAAGGATAACATAGCTTGGAGCCAGATATACAGGCTGTGGAACCATCATCGTAGAGAGGAACAGCAAAAACAACTTGTCTCTGCCAGGGTATGACATGGTTCCGAAAGAGTAGGCGGCGAGAGAACTCGTAATCAAAACCCCAACCAGCGTAATTCCAGTTACTATCAGGGTGTTTAAAAAATAGGTTCCAAAAGGAACTCTGTTCCAGGCTTCAACATAATTCTGAAGGCCTCCCTGTTCCAGGCTGGTGGAGACCATCCATAAAAAGGGCATCAGCATAACAATACCACCGGCAAGAAGAAGGGTCTGCTTAAGCAGCTGTGCTTTTTTCACGAGTAGTGCACCCTTCTCTCGCCAAAACGCCGCTGCAAAATTGTTAGCCCGAGAAGAACAACAAACAGGAAAACACTTATAGCACTTGCATAGCCTATATCAAACCGGTCAAATGCCTTTTGAAACAGGTAGAAAACTATCACATTGGTTGTTCCCAGCGGTCCACCGCCCGGAGGTGGTGTCATCACATACACCAAAGCAAATGTCTGAAAAGAAGCGATTGTACTCATAATCAGAACATAGAATGTGGTTGGAGAGAGCAGAGGCCAGGTTACATGCCGGAATGTTCCCCACTTTCCTGCACCATCAAGCTTCGCTGCCTCGTAGTATGTACCGGGAATGTTCTCTAGCCCGGCAAGAAAAAGAACGGTGTTGTACCCTATACTTTTCCAGACGCTCACAATCATCAGGGAAACCAGAGCAAGGCTTGGTCCTGCCAGAACACCACGAAGATGAATACCAACAGAAGAAAACAGCATCTCAAAAACGCCACGAGGTTCACGGAGCCACATCAGAGGATCACCACCAAGAGCAGTAATTACCCCATTGATCGGGCCCGCTTCCGGTTTGAACAGCCATGTCCATACAACAGACACCGCTACTGCAGAAGTTACAACCGGTAAAAAATAGATAGTTCTGTAGATGGCTTTGCCCTTAAGCTCCCCGCGAAGAAGCATTGCCAAAGCAAGTGGAATTGCAATCCCGGCAGGAACAACACCCAGCACAAAAAATACTGTGTTGCTTACGCTGTTCCAGAAACGGCCATCTGTAAACATTCTTTCATAGTTCGAAAAAGCCACAAAACCGTGGAACCCTCCTATGTCGTAGTCAGAAAATGAAGCGGTAAAACTTGCAAGAATAGGGATTGTTCTGAAACAAATAACTATGATAAGTGCAGGCAGTATATACAGATATGGAGATATTTTTGAACCTGTTTTCATTAGCTTCTCTCAGAGTATGAAGGAAACAGTAAAATTGATAGACTCTCCATCAGTATACAGGAAAATATTGCCTTGACGGTCTGTTCGCAAGATTCCTGCGCCGGTGTTCTCCCAGGTTTGAAGAACTTCCGTGTGGGGATGTCCGAAAGGATTGTTTCTGCCACAGCTGAACACAGCAAACTGAGGAGCAGTTTTTCTTATCCACGGAGGAAACAGAGAAGTTCTGCTGCCGTGGTGAGGAACTTTCATCACAGTTACCGGTGTCTGAAACGGCGTCATCCTCATTATGGTTTCATTCTCTATATCTCCGGTAAGCAACAGTGAAAAATTACCGCATGTAATTAGATACACCGCAGATGCTTCATTTGGGCTTCCAGCTCCCCGCTCCAGCCATACGACCCGAACAGTAACATCATCGGAAATCTCCCACCGGTCTTCCCCTGAAAGAACCGAATAGCCACAACCGGAATCCACTGCATACTGAAGCAGATCTTCGTACACTGAAGAGGCAAAATCAATTCCAGGATCGATAAGCGTATTGCAATGAAACACCTCCAAAGCGTCTCTGCAACCACCAATGTGATCCGCGTGGGGATGTGTGAAAGCAACCACTGAAAGAGTATCTACTCCACACTCTATCAGCCTCTGAACCACAGGAGCCCTCATAGCCCCCTCTCCAGGAGGACCTCCGTCTATTAGCCACGAGCTCTCCCGGGTTTGAAGCAATATCGCATCCCCGTTACCTACATCAAGAAAAACCACGGTAAGAAGGGTATCAGCAGGTTCTTCCTCCTTTAAAAAATTGGAGTTTTCAATTGAAATATCAGGAAGAATAACCGTTACATATGGAAGAAGGCTTTCAAGGGTGGCCTGGCCAATGCCAGGAACGAAAACAAGTTCTTCAACAGAATAGAAAGCTGAAATGGTTTCTCTGTATTCCAGTATGGCCTCTGCCGTGGAAGTACCTATGCCGTTCAGCCTGCAGAGATCTTCTTTCGATGCCGTATTCAGATCCAGCGGCAAAGGGTCTAAAAGCGTTGATACCGCCATAACTATCAATAATAACATGATACCACTTGACACGGGCTCCTTGGTTGAAGAATGTATGCACTCAATATAGTTGAAAAAGGGAGGTACCCCGGTTGAATAAAAATTTATTTCCATTGCTTCTTTTGCTGTCCGCAACCGCTTTTGCCGGTCATCTGCGCCTGGAAGACAGCAGTTACAATACTGTAGCCTACGTACGCGAAGACGGAAGAATTGAGGACGCCTCTTTTCTTCCCCTTGGCAGAATAGTCTGCGAGGACGATAGTGATAGATTAAGAATTGAAGATGACGGTTTCAATATTCTGGGTTACGTAGATGACGATGAATTTCTGGATAGCTTCGAAGAGCGCATCTTCGAACTTACTTCCGATGGAAGACTGAAGAATCATAGATTCCGCGATGTTGCCATAATAAGAAACGATGGAACGGTAGAGGCTCTTAATTTCAGCATTATGCTTTACACTGATGGGTCACATGATGATCTGGCTCGGAGGATTGCGGTTTATCTGATTTATTACAGCAACTTGCTGGAGTAGCCTTAAAAGTCGGAACCTCAGGAACTGCTTACAGTAACTTGCTGTAATGATTCTTGTCATTGCGAAAGCCTAATTCCAGCAAACGACCGTGAAGAGCTGCAAGCGCTTCGCTTGACAGCTGTTTTTTTTGTACGTATAGTAAACGTATGTTCCCCCGAAAGGAGAGTTCAATGCACAGCGATCTAACAGCAAGGCAAAAACAATTTCTTGACTTTGTTCGCTCTTTTATGTACGACAATGGCTATCCACCATCAATCAGAGAAATACAGCGGTCGTTTGGCTTGAAGAGTACAAAAGGGGTGAAAGGTCACATAGACAAACTGGTCGAGAAAGGATATCTGAACAGAAAAGACGGGTCTGCAAGAGCTTTGTCTCTTCCTGAACAGAGGTTCAGCAACGGAAGGCGAACAACAGACCATCAGGCTCCTGTTATAGGCCGGGTAGCTGCCGGATCTCCTATTCTGGCCGAAGAAAATGAAGAAGGGCGAATGCCTGTGCCTGAAAGGTTCCAGGAATTTGAGGGGTTGTTCTGGCTTGAAGTTCACGGAGACAGCATGATAGATGCAGGTATACTGAACGGCGATTTTGTTCTTGTTCGACCGGTGCCTTTTGTGGAAGAAGGCACAATTGCCGTTGTTCTCATCGATGATGAAGCAACGGTGAAGAAGTTCTATCACCGTGGAGACACAATCAGGCTTGTTCCTGCCAATGATCAATACAAAACCATGGAATTCCACGGTTCAGCATGTTCCAGTATAAGAGTTGCCGGAAGAGTTGTTGCTCTATCCAGGTACTTCTGACAGCATTATTTTAATCAGAGGGGCTATCTGATCCGCAGAGACAACACAAACAGCGCCCTTATGCTCTTCTGCCGAGCCATACCCGTAAGAACAGGCAATTACCGGTAGCGAGTTCTCAAGCCCTGCCTGTATGTCGTGGTACCTGTCACCAATCATAACTGTGAAATCATAACCCCAGCTTAGTTTTGCCAGTCTGGCTGTTTTGGATGCTTCTTCTGTTCTCCCTGTCAGCTTAACAAACAGTTTTCTGATTCCCAGCGTTTCTGTCACCAGATTCAGGTACTGCATATGGGCATTGGAAAGAACAGCAAGATCAAAACCCATGCTCCGCAGTTCTTCAAGCATCTCAACAACACCCGGGTACAACTGCCCGTCTACTGGAAGAGTACGCGCCTGATGCAGCTGCACCTGGTGAATAAATCTTTTTGAGACTTCCGGTTCCTGTGTTCCTAAAAGAACTTTGCAGAATATCTCCAGCGGCTCCCCATACAGAGCGTTTACGGCTTCATAGGCTGGTTCCGGTTTTCCTGTAATATCTGCAACAGCTCTCGCTATGGCTGGTGCCAGGGCAAGCTCGGTATGATGAAGTGTGCCGTCAAGATCAAATACTGCCAGTTTTTTCATTCTTCCTCCCTGAATGCAGAAGGGGAATATATTACTCCCTATGAAAAAGACTTCACTGTTTGCAACAGATCTTGACGGAACTCTGCTGCGGGAAGACGGTACTTTCAGCGCCAGAGACCTGAATTCCCTGAAAGCGCTTCAAGCAGGGGGATGTGCTGTTGTACTTGCCACCGGCAGAAGCCCTTTCTCTCTTGAAAAATGCCTGGGCGGGCGGGAGCTTCCTGTAGACTGGTTTGTTCTTTCCTCGGGTGCAGGCGTAATTGACCCTCACGGAAAGATATTTCTGTCGCGTACTCTGTCTTCCAATGATACTTTTATCATTCATAGAGCATTTGCAGAATTGGGAATCACCGATACCTCTATACAGGGTATTTTTCCGGATGCTCACATTCTTCACTGGATAGCTGGTAAGCACTGTCTTGATTTCAGGAAGAGGCTTGCCTACTACCGTGCGTATTCAAAACAGATTGACCACCCGGCAATTGCCTCTACAGAAGTCATTGGCTTTGTTCAACCCGACAGCGCTGATTCAATTATTCAGGAACTTAACAAAGCAATTGGCCACAGGTATTCAGTGATAAGAGCTACCAGCCCCATAGATAAAACAACTGCTTGGGTTGAAGTGTTTGCAAAAGGGGTCAGCAAAGCATCCGCATGCAATGCAATTAGAAAGCAGCTAGGAATTCCATCAACCCTCACCGCCGCTGTGGGTAATGACTGGAATGATATACAATTGCTTCGCTGGGCAGACCGACCTTTTGTTTCAGGAAGCGCCCCTTTTCCCATGCTGCAGGAGTTCGAGAAAGTTCCAACAAACAACGCAGTGGCTGTTGCCGCTGAAAGGTGGCTGGAGGATTCTCTGTGAGTGTTTTTGGCATTTCAGATCTGCACCTTGGTTTTGCGGTAAACAAACCAATGAATGTTTTTGGCCGTGTCTGGGAGAACCATTCTTCAAAAATAGAATCCAACTGGCGACAAACAGTTGGAAGAGAAGACACTGTTCTGGTTCCGGGAGATATCTCATGGGGAATGAATATTGCAGAAGCCGAAGATGACCTGCTGTTCTTAAATTCTCTCCCTGGAAAGAAGTTCATCTGCAGAGGTAATCATGACTACTGGTGGGGTTCTACAAAAAAGGTAAAACAGTTTGTCGGCAGTTCTATTCTACCCCTTCAGAGAAACGCGGTTGACTGCAAAGACTTTGTTCTTGCCGCCAGTAAAGGTTGGAATACCCCTCTTTGGGACGGGTTCAAACCCTCAATTGATTCCAAGCTGTACCGCAGAGAACTTGAACGAATGAAACTAGCCCTTGAAAGAGCGGAAGAATTGAAAAAACCAGGACAGAAGCTTATCTATATGATGCACTTTCCACCGGTAGTGGAAGGCAAACCCAGCGAATTTGCAGAGCTTCTTTCCAGTGCTGGTGTTTCTCTTTGCCTGTACGGCCACCTTCACGAAAAGTGGTGTTCTTCTGTAAACATGGACTACGGCGGTGTCAGGTACAGGATTGTCTCTGCAGACTATCTGAAGTTCAGACCGCTGGATATTACTGCGGAGGTATACAGCTCATGATGCTTTCCGCCAATGACCTTGGGTTAGAATTTGGATCTGATGCAATTTTTGCAAATCTTAACTTCAACATCAATCAGGGAGACCGGGTAGCGCTGGTAGGTGTAAACGGTGCCGGTAAAACATCCCTTATCAGAATTCTTTCCGGCAGTATTGAACCAACTTCTGGAATCGTCAGGAAAGCTGGCAACCTGCGGATTGGATACCTGCCCCAGCAGATAAGCGAGTTTCCAGGAGGAACTCTTCTGAAAGCAGTTTGCGATGGCTCAGGCGAAGGAGCCGCTGCCCTTTCCCGGGAGGAAGAACTTCATTCTCTACTTGAGAAACAGGGGACTGAAAATGCTTCTGTTCTTACAGAGCTTGCCCGGGTTCAGGATCAGATACACTCAACAGAGGCGTACAACCTGGAATCAAAGGCCAGGGCCGTATTGTCCGGCCTTGGCTTTTCAAGGGAAGACTTCGCCAGAAAGCTGACATCTTTCTCCGGAGGCTGGAAGATGCGAGCAATGCTGGGTGCTATTCTTCTGAACAATCCGGATCTTATTTTGCTTGATGAACCTACAAACCACCTTGACCTGGATGCCCGACTCTGGCTGGAAGCTTTTTTAAAGAGATTCAAGGGCGCAGCCTGGATAATATCTCACGACCCTGCTTTTCTTGACAAAGTAGCAAACAAAGTAGTTGAACTTGAATTTGGCAGCATGAGAACCTGGGGAGGAAACTACACCTTCTACGTTAAAGAAAAACTTGTACAGGCGGCTCTGCTGCAGAAACAGGCAAAAAAGGTTGACGACGAAAGAGAGAAACTGGAGAGATTTGTTAGAAAGTTCAAAGCCACGGAAAGTAAAAGATTTCAAGTTAGAAGCAGAGAAAAGATGCTTGAAAAACTGGATGCTGTGACAACCTATAAAAGCCCGAAACGCATGGTAATAGTTCCTCCGGATGTTCCACGAAGCGGAACGAAGGTTCTTAAGCTGACTGATGTCACCAAGGCATACGACAATACTGTGTTTGCTGATGTCAATCTTGAAATACTGCGAGGAGACAGAATAGGAATTGTCGGAAGAAATGGAGGAGGAAAATCTACTCTTTCAAGATTGTTCGCCGGCATTGAAGAACCGACTTCCGGTGTTGTAACAACTGGAACCGGTGTAGAGATCGGTTACTATTCGCAGGAGATCGATTTACAGCTCAACGAAAAACACACTGTTCTGCAGCACATACACAGTATTTCTCCGGCAAGAAGCGAGAAGGAAATACGTGGCTACCTCGGTAGGTATTTGTTTACAGGCGATGATGTAATGAAGCCTGTTTCCGTACTCTCTGGTGGTGAGATCAGCAGACTTGCTCTGGCAGGTATACTGATAAAGCCTACCAACTTTCTCATACTTGATGAACCGACTAACCACCTTGATATATTCAGTCGCGATGTTCTACAGGAAGCACTGAAAAACTACAGAGGAACCCTTGTTCTTATCAGCCACGATGAGAAACTTCTGTCGGCCCTTTCTGAAAAGCTGTTTGTGGTCAGTGGATACAAGGTAAAGGCTTTTACCGGAAACTTTACAGAATACGTAGAGAAGCTGAGAACTCTGGCTGACCAACAGTTCAGCAAGCCCGATATAAAAACAACCTCGGAAGTCCACAGAGAGGCTGAAAAGGAAAGAAAAAGAAAAGAAGCAGCGGAAAGGAACATTGCCTACAGGGAACGAAGAAAAAAGGAAAAGAGAATAGAGCGCATTGAGAAACTCATGAGACCCCATGAGACAAGACGCAAGGAGATAGAGGAACTGTTCTCTCAGCCTGAGGTTATTAACAACTCTCAGCTTCTGGTCGAACTTCAGAAAGAGCATGCCTACCTGACCGACAAACTCTCCGTTTTGGAGGAACAGTGGATGGAAATAGCTGGAGAAGAGTAGAGTATTAGTTCATAAAGCCGGTAACCCTTGCAAGAAGAGTAATCGTATCTTGCTCACTCATTTCCGGTATTCCAGCTTTTACAGCAGCATTGTTCAACAACTGAGACTCGGGGGAGGTAAAAATAATTGGAGTCAGCTCCTCCCTGATAATTTCCATGGCCGTCTGCCTGCTCCAGTCTACCCCTGTGATGTAAAGAGCTACAGAACCATCCTCAGACGAAACACCACAGCAGACCGAACTGATGGGAAGTGCCATTCTGCTTACAATGCGCTCGAGAAGTGCTGCCGCGTAGGCTGCTCTTGCCCCACTCCCCGCGTTCCCCGGCATGGGTACGCAAAGAGCCTGCGGTATTTCACTGGTATTTCGTGATGGAACCAGACCCTGCACAGGTTCAATTTCAACAGAAGCAATTGCAGGGGGAGAGGGCGATGGAACCATTGACCATGGAGAAAGACTCTGCCCGCCTGTTCCTCTTATCCATACAAGAGAATTCCTGTTTACAAGCCCCCCGGACATCTGATGAAGAACCAGGCTGTCTGCAGCACACAGAAGCGGCGCCCACCTTTCTGCCCAAAAAGAGTCCTGTTCTGAAGGCGTGTATTCAAGGGACATGATATCTCCTGGCGAACCCGTTACGGAACAGGTAACAAGGGTACTGACAGCGGATGTTCCGTCTGGAATAACTTCAGTTCCCACTCCGCGCCATGCTGTAAGGTAGTTTTCTCCTGTGTTTTCTCCCCCCCATAAAAACACAGAGTTTCCTACAGGCAGAGAAACTATCAGGGTGTCTTCTCCGGCTCTCAGCCAACGGCTTGTTCTTACCGGTAAAACCGGAACATCCTCAAAAGAATCCTCCACTACCCATGAGGCCGCCAGAGCATTTGTGTTCCAGACAAGCTGGATTGTTCTGGCCCACAGTGAGCTGTCTGCCATGATGCTGTCTGTTTCCAGGGTTTCTGCAATCTGCTGTAGAATCTGCGCTGATCCTTCAGGTCCGCTGAGAATGTAGCCGGACCAGCCTGAACGGGTAACCTGATAACCTTGTATACCGTAGGTCCACATTTCTTCCCGCTGGGTGTCTGAAAGGGCAGCCCATGGATGAACCGGAACCCCGGGAAGCATTACAATAGCGCCGTCTCCAGATGGAAAACCAGCCAGAATTGAAACTATAAGAATAAGTGTCATTTTACCTTCCAGCTTGTGCGGTTGAACTTCTACCGCAACCGTATTTGTTCAACACTGCCAAAACCACGCCGCATATACCACATACTATAAAACCGTAATCCTGTTTGCGCATCACTGTTCGGGGTTGACTGAGAACAAAATAATTCAGATAATTGACGCCCGATTGAATGCTGCGGAGAGGTGGCCGAGCTGGTTTAAGGCGTACGCCTGCTAAGCGTATGTAGGGGAAACTCTACCGAGGGTTCGAATCCCTCCTTCTCCGCCACTCAATTTCAGGAGACCTCGATATGCAGGGGCCTTTCCTTCTTTCCGGATACAGTTGGTCTTTGTTGTAACGAGTCACTCATTTATTCTCTGAATGAATCCTTCAACATTTTCCGGGGTTACTACAACACAGAAATCCTGTAACGCACTGGTTATGGAAACCGCATGTTTCCAGTTTGTAGCATAAGCGTTGAAAAAACCAAGCTTGCGGTTCCTGAACCTTCCGGTGTAGCCAAACAGCCCCCCATTTCCAAAAGTTCGCAGAAGCCCAACCTTTATTTCAGGTTCTACTCCTGCAACCGAATCGGGAGGTATTGATATTGTGGTTTTCCACAAAGGTCTGGAAACTATCAGACAATTGTTTTCGACAGAAAACCCTGTGACAGAAAACAACCATGTTATAAACAGTATTGCTGGGAGGATAACCACTGTATACATTACCATTCCCGGCAAAAATGGAACAACACCCGCCGCTACAATCATCACAACAGTTACAATCTTTGCCATTATATCAAGGGGGGCAGACCTATATTCTGCCTGTGTCATATAAGCCCTCACTCCCCGGTTGCCACGCCAAGCTTTGCTCTTGCCTGAACTGGCTGGCTTTGCTCTGTTACCTCCGGTGTAAATGTAATAGCTCCCGGTTCAAACACAAGGAGTATTGATGAGCCTCCGTAAGCGAAGTGGCCCATCTCCTGACCCTTTTCCAGATAGTCACCAACCTGGCACTCTGTAACTATTGATCCTACTCCCCAGAAGCCAACGGGAATCATTGCCACAAATCCGAACTTCTCAGAATCTATTATGTAGCACAAACGCTTGTGTTTTGCCAGTTCTCTAAACCAGTCAACATCGGCAAAGTTGTAGTTGTAAGACCCTGCATATTCACCCGCATATACAAGTTCGCCCGACACGGGACAGTGAAACCGGTGGTAATCGGTGAACCACAGAAGAATATCAACTATATCCCCACCTATAAATCTGTCTGCATAGGAGCTGTTGTTGAGAGCCTGTCTGATGTTCAGAACATCACGTTTTACCTCAAAATTGGTCTCCAGGTCTGCAGCATAAATTCTGTGGATGGAACCATCAGCCGGAGAAACCAGAATGGAAGGATCTCCAGCTCCATCAAGAAGTCTGGACTCTGGTTTGAGAGTTCTCAGAAAGAAATCGTTGAAACAGCAGAATCCCTCTTCGGGAACGACATACTGGTCTATATGGATAACTGTATCTGCCAGCCAGGCTGGAACACAGGAAGCAGAAGCCTCTGTACCGAGATATTCACCTCTGGCGTCAAGAAAGCTGATAAACCACGAGCTGAAAACATTGTTGTTGAAAAGAAGATCCCCATTTGGAGAATTTGCCAGTTCATCAAACTGTCTTATGTATCTACCGGGGTTTTCCGGTTGCGGGTTGTAGCAGAGCCAGCTGTCAAAGAAGGAAACCAGATCTTCACTGTTCTTCCCGCCCCAGAAGGAAGAGTCCGGCTGAGAGGACAGAACCTCTGTAATCACAGAGGCAAGCCCGGGTGTTGAGGCAATCAGATCATTTAAACCTGCGGCTTCTTCTGAATGACCTGCTGCGGGAATCAGTAACAGTACAAAAATTATCATATAGGTGGTGTTCATTGATTTCTCCCGGGTTATGGGTTATCTGAATTCGTAGTGCTTTCTGATTGGTACAGTTATTTTCCATACACACTTCATACCTACTGGAAAAGTAACCAGATCTCCGGGAACAATTGTCACCGGTTCTCCTGTTTCTGGAAAAACAGTAGCTTCACCGGACAGTATGAAACAAACCTCTTCCATGCTGTACTCCCAGGGGAATTCCGACTCTTCCTTTTCCCACACAGGCCAGTCCCGCACGCCTATGGTTTTAAGCTCTTCTTCGCCGGGTCTTTCAACAGTAATCATGATGCCCTCCTGCTCTCTTTCAAGTATTATAGCCATCATAGTCTTCGTATGAAAAGGTGGTGACACAATGGTTAGAACAAGACTGGCTCCCTCTCCAACTGGAGATCCGCATGTTGGTACAGCTTATCAGGCTCTCTTCGGCTATGTGTGGGCCAGGGCCAACGGTGGGAAGTTCATTCTCAGAATAGAAGACACAGACCAGGAAAGGTCAACAAAAGCTTCAGAAAATGCAATTATGGAAAGTCTGAAGTGGATTGGCTTAACCTGGGATGAAGGACCCGATATGGATGGTGATTTTGGCCCTTACAGACAGAGCGACAGACTTCAAATCTACAGGCAGCACATAGAAACCCTTGTAGAAAAAGGCCATGCATACCCGTGTTTCTGTTCCAGAGAGCGGCTGGATGAAGTACGTAGAAAACTAATTGCAGAAAAGGCACCTAACCGAGGCTATGACAGAAAATGCAGAGATATTCCACCGGAAGAAGCCAAAAAAAGAATTGCCGCTGGCGAGCCCTATGTTATTCGGATGAAGGTACCCCTGGAAGGAGAATGCCTCTTTCAGGACTTGCTTCGGGGGGAGATAGTAAAAGACTGGGCTTCCATAGACGATCAGGTCATCATGAAAGCCGACGGTTTTCCCACCTACCACCTTGCTGTAGTCGTTGACGATCATCTTATGAAAATATCTCACATCATCAGAGGTGAGGAATGGATAAACTCTGTGCCCAAGCATGTGCTTCTATACGAATATTTTGACTGGGAGCCCCCTGTATACTGTCACCTGCCTCTTCTTAGAAATCCTGACAAGTCAAAGCTCTCAAAAAGAAAAAACCCCACTTCTATCAACTACTACAGAAAGGCGGGATACCTTCCTGAAGCCCTTCTCAACTATCTGGGAATGATGGGATGGCACATGCCGGACGGCTCGGAGAAGTTCAGCGTTCAGCAAATGATAGACAACTTCAAACTGGAGGACATCTCTCTGGGAAGCCCTGTTTTTGACAGGGCAAAACTCAGATGGCTTAACGGACGCTACATAAGAGAAGACAACACTGTTCCGGAGCTTTCACAGAAACTGCAGAACTGGGCAATCAATCCCGAATATGTAGCACAGGTTACTGCCGTTGTTGCCTCTCGTCTTGAAACCCTTTCCGACTGGGGGTACTTTACCGCCATGTTTTTCAGTGATACTGTTCCTGTCACGAAAGAGCTTCTTGATGTGAAAGACATGCCAGCGGAAGAAGTTCTTGAGCTGCTTCAGGTAACCCTGTGGAAACTTGAGAAACTCCGCCGGTGGAACAGCCAAGATATTTCAGTTGTATTGAAGGATGTTTCAGATATCTTTCACTTGAAACTTAAGGCTCTTACAGCTCCTCTGTACGGAGCTATCTGTGGAAGCAGGGTTGCACCTCCTCTGTTTGATTCAATGGAGGTGCTGGGAAGCGACCTGTGCCGTACCAGGATTTCCGCAGCAATTACAGTGTTGGGCGGCATTTCCGGAAAGAAACTGAAGAAACTGGAAAAGAAGTACAAACCTTGACAATATTGTAAACCAGACAGATATTTCGCCCTCGGTGGATGCTCCCATCGTCTATCGGCTAGGACGCTGGCCTCTCACGCCGGAAAGCGGGGTTCGATTCCCCGTGGGAGCGCCAACCATACTGAAGGCAAACCCAACGAAGTCGTGGAATTCTATCGGGGTTTAGATCGCTTCTGCCAAGACTTAGCAACAGGCCGAGTGACCCGAAGGTACAAGGCCAAATATATTAGCTGGTCGCTGGACAAATCCATCTTCTGCTGCGCACATCTCCAGCAAGGCGGGCTTCGTGTCTGGGTCAAGACCAATCCAAAGGTGCTTAATACTCCAACTTTCTTCGCCAGAGATGTATCAAAGATCGGCCATTGGGGTGTTGGTGACGTTGAACTCGCGGTCAATAGTTTCGATCGCACATTCATCACACAAATTCCAGGGAATCTGACAATATCATTTTGCCTTGATT
>CAZRXU010000034.1:0-23415 GCA_964604135.1 uncultured bacterium
AATCAACAAAATGGAAGACATGAAACTGACATGGGAAATGTACGATAGACCGTATTCCCCGTGGAGACTGGCGGGCAGATCAAAACTTCTTATGGATCGTACCGCACCCAGACAAAGGAACAGGAGCAGGTAATGCCCGAGTACAGGATAACAGTAAACGAAAAGACTTACTCGGTTAACATTGGCCGAATCGAAGATGACTGTGTTGAGGTAAAACTCGGAGCTACAACCTACAAAGTAGGAATCGAAACTCCCCGTAGAAAGTCGGTTAAAACTCCCAGACTTGACCGGGGGAGAGCTGTTCCTGATGCCGCAGCAGCTCCGGACAGAACCACAGCTCCTGGAAGTAATTCCGGCCATGGCGACATAATAGCCCCTCTTCCCGGTGCCATTCTTAAGGTTCTTGTTGCTGTGAATGAGGAAGTTAAAGAAGGGCAGACTGTAGCTGTTATGGAAGCAATGAAAATGGAAAACGAAATAGAGTCCCCTGTTAGCGGCAAAGTAACAGCAATTGCCGTAAAAGAGGGAGATACCATTCTGGAAAACGCCCTGATCATGAGCATAGGTTAAGGAGGAGGCTGAATGACTTTAGCTACCCGCATGCTTACGGCGATCACCGCGGATCCGGGAGAACTGAGCCTGCACAACATCAGTTTTGTCAGTTACCTGAAGGATTCCGGCTTCGGCCAGATGGAACTGGGGAATGCCGTTATGATACTCATGGGTATCATCATGATATACCTTGCCATAAAGAAAGACTATGAACCACTTCTTCTTATACCCATAGGTTTCGGAATAATTGCCGGGAATATGCCCTACAATCCGGATCTTATACCAATCGGATACATGGATGTTCTTGGAACACAGCAATCTGTGTTTAAGATGTTCTACTTCGGTGTATCAAGCGGGCTTTTCCCTCCGCTGATCTTCCTTGGTATTGGTGCCATGACTGATTTCAGCGCTCTGCTTTCCAACCCCAAACTACTGCTGCTCGGTGCGGCAGCTCAGATTGGCATCTTTGTTACCCTTCTGGGCTCTCTTTTCCTGGGGTTCAACATGCAGGAAGCTGCTGCCATTGGCATAATCGGGGGCGCAGACGGCCCTACCGCAATATTTGTGGCCAGTCAGATGGCTCCCCATCTGCTTGGGGCAATTGCCATAGCTGCCTACTCTTACATGGGTCTTGTTCCCGTTATTCAACCGCCTATCATGCGTCTTCTTACAACAGAAGAAGAACGCAAAAGGAAGATGAAACCCACAAGAGTAGTTACAACCACAGAGAAAATTCTTTTCCCGATTATTGCTTTCTTTATCACCGCATTCATTGCCCCCGGCGCAATAACCCTTCTTGGTATGCTCTTCTTCGGTAACCTTCTCAAGGAAAGTGGCGTTACCAGACGGCTTGCCGACAGTGCTCAGGGTTCTCTGAACAACATCGTGGTTATTCTTCTGGGCTTCAGTGTTGGAACCAGTACACAGGCCAGGTACTTCCTCACAACCGATTCCATAAAGATCTTTGTACTCGGTGCGTTCAGTTTTGCCATCGCTACAGCCGGAGGTCTGTTGTTCGCGAAATTCATGAATCTTTTCCTGAAGGGTGATAACAAACTCAACCCCCTGGTGGGAGCTGCAGGCGTAAGTGCTGTACCTGATTCCGCCCGTGTTGTAGAAGTTGAAGGGCGAAAGTACGACAAGAGTAATCACCTTCTTATGCATGCAATGGCCCCAAATGTTGCCGGAGTTATCGGTAGCGCCATTGCTGCTGGAGTTCTTCTCAGCATGGTACCCCACTGATGCCCGCTGGATTTGATTATCTGGTTACAGGGGGAGCCGGTTTTATCGGCTCCCATCTGTGCGAAAAATTGATCTCTCGGGGGAAAACCGTCTGTGTTCTGGATAACCTCTCTACAGGACATCTGGACAACATTGAGAGTCTTCTCTCCCATGAAGGCTTTCAGTTCGTGGAGGGATCCGTCCTCTCTGCAGACACAGTGAATAACTGCGTGAGCAAATGCAATGAAGTGATCCATCTTGCTGCAGCCGTTGGCGTTGAAAATGTTATCAACAAACCTGTGGAAACAATAGAAACCAATGTAAACGGAACGGAAAGCATTCTGAGGGCTGCCAGGCAGAAAAACTCAAAGGTTCTTATTGCCTCAACCAGTGAAGTCTACGGGAAAAGCTGGGAAGTACCTTTTCAGGAAGATGGGGATATTGTTCTTGGTGCCACCTCAAGAAACAGGTGGAGCTATGCCTGTTCAAAAGCTCTCGATGAGTTTCTTGCCCTTGCATACAGCTCTTCGTACAACCTACCAGTTGTTGTCTGCAGGTTCTTCAACACAGTTGGGCCGCGCCAGTCGGGCAGGTACGGAATGGTATTGCCCCGGTTTATAAATCAGGCTCTCACAGAACAGCCTATTACTGTTTTCGGCAACGGGACACAAACACGGTGCTTCAGCCTTGTCTCCGAAGTGGTTGACAGTGTTCTGGCTCTGCTGGAGGTACCGGAAGCTCTTGGTAAGGTGATCAACATCGGTTCAACTGATGAAATCACTGTTTTGGAGCTGGCAAGAAGGGTTCGGGAAATTTCCGGTTCAAATTCGGAAATTGTAAAAATACCCTACAGCGAGGCTTATCCTGAAGGTTTTGAAGATATGCAACGCAGAGTTCCTGATGTTTCCAGACTTGTAAGCCTTACCGGTATCAGTCCTCAGGCAGACATAGACACCATAATTAAGCAGATCATAGAAAACGGAATTCCTGAAGGAGCACAGTGATTTTTGCTGTAACCAGCAGGAGCAACAGCCGGGTGAAGCTCGCCGCAGCACTTAAAAAGCCTTCTTATTGCCGTAAACGAAACAGGTTCCTGATGGAAGGTCCACGATTTATCGGCGATCACATTGCCCGGGGCGGATCTATAGACTTCATCGCCCTTAAAGACAATCCAACACCCAGGTCACTTGCTGTTGCAAAACTTGCCGATTCCAGTGGCATTTCCGTAATTCAGGTATCCGACTTTATCTACAAAAACATATCCAGCACAGACACACCACAGGGAATTGCAGCTGTGTGCCCCGTTCCCGAATACACACTCGATGATCTGTTTACAGGTAAAACCGTTCTGGTTCTTGACGGAGTGGCTGACCCTGGTAATGCAGGAACAGCGATTAGATCTGCTGCAGCATTCGGTTGCTCCGGTGTGGTTCTCCTTAAGGGAAGTGCTTACCCATGGAGCCCAAAGGTAACCAGATCGTCAGCAGGGCTTAACTCGGCAATCCCTGTGATTGAAACAGATAATTTGACTCTGTTGAAAAATAAGCATCCAGAATACTCTTTCCTTGGGGCAAGCAGTGCCGGGTCTCCGGCTGGCGAGGCATTTCATACCACAGAAAAGCCTGTATGTATTGTTGTTGGTTCAGAAGCCCACGGCCTGTCGGCGATTACGCGCAGGGAACTCACCAGCCTGGTTTCCATCCCAATGGCAGAGACGGTGGAATCTCTCAATGCAGGTGTCAGCGGTTCAATTCTGCTCTACCTCCTGTGGGAAGATTAGAAAGAACTCTTTATCCCGGCAAAAGTTTGAGCCTCAAGAAATGCTTCTGATGTAACAAACAGAAGATTGGGTTTTGTCGTTGTGGTGAATCCGGAAGTGGAATCAGGCGATGTGGCCACAACGGCACTGTTAACTTCGTCTTTCCAGTTCATGGAGTATATCCTGCTGTCTGGTGGATTGACGGGTCCGTTCCAGGTAAGCTCATACAAAAGGTTTGACGAGGCATTGTATTGAAAAGGCTGTTCAAACACAAACATTATCCACTCACCACCTGTTACTCCGACTAATTCAAGCTGAGGCTCAGAGAAAACTTCTACTGGTGTAGAGCTCCAGTTTGCATCAAATCTGACGGTGAGTTCATCAAGGTCAGTGTAGCCCAACAACAGGGATAAATCGTAGTACGAACCAGTTTTGTTTGAATACTCCGAGGGCATATAACCCACGGCGGTTATTTCAACCGGAACACTGCCCATTTCTTCCACTGTTACCATCACCTGATGGCGTCTGGCATCACCGTTTCAATGGCAAAACGGATTAAGTGACTCAAACTCAGGACGACCTATTACTATCTCCCCGGCAACCACCACGCCGAACAACAGAAAAACAACTGCAACTATTGCCTTCATTATTCACCCTCTTTGCAAAAACCAAACTGTCGATATACAACACCCGCAGGATCACTCAATTACCGGAACTTCTCCGCTCATCAGGAAAGCTCCCTGCTTGTTTAACCATTTCCTGTATGCCTTCACATTCCCCATATGGCGTTCCACTCTGTTCCAAAAATCAGAGGAATGGTTTCCGTGCACAAGATGAACAAGTTCATGAACAAGCACATACTCTGTAACCTCCGCCGGAGCATGAACCAGTTTTCTGTTTATCATTATTCCCCTCTTCCCACAGCTTCCCCATCGTGTGGTGGGGCTTCCAAGGCGAATACTGGGAGAAACAAGCCCTTCTTCCACATACCTCTTCTGCTTCTCCTCAAGAAACTCCATCAGTCTGGTGTCAAGCCATTTCACCACCAGATGCTCCCTGCTGTTAACACCAGACAAACTTTGCGGCAGAACAATTACTCTGCCAAGAACAGGTAATTCAGTACAGTTTTTGTAGAATACCGGAACCATGTTAGACGCAACAGCTTGGTAGTATTTCTGTTTTTCCGTTATGAAGTTTCTGTGCTTCAACAAGAAGAACTCTATTTTGTTAACAGATGTTCCATAAGGTGCGACTGCAACTATTTCCCTTGGCTGTATTTCTATTTTGAGTCTCTTTACCCTTCTGCTGTACCTCACTCTGTAAGGTATCATCTGTACACAAACCTCCCAGTCATCAATCATCAGATTTAGCGCCAGCTCCACACAGCTTAATGTACTTGTTTTTGAAGAGAGGAAAAGGGGGCTCTTAAACGAGCCCCTGACTGCGAAGAGACTATTTGATAACCGCAACCTGCCTTCTTACAACCTCACCAGTGCTGGTGGCAAGTCTGATGAAGTAAATACCAGGCTCTTCAATGCTCATGTTCTGAACCGTTCCGGCATTGAACTGATCGATTGAACGACCTGCAATGTCAAATATCTCAACCGTTCCGGTTGTACCCTGAGGAACTGAACTGGATATGGAGAAGGCTCCTGTTGAGGGATTGGGCCACGCTGTAAGAACTCCACTGTACACATTATTGCTAAAGGAAATACCTGTGTTTGTATCGGGAACATCCATGAATGCCGCATTCATAGATTCCTTCAGGCTTGTGTCAAGCACAAATGAAGCCAGTTCCAGGTTATTAAATATGTGCTGTAAAGGGTCAAGTGTGTACGGCTTCACAACCTGAATTGTCTGAGGATAAGGGCCGGTGAATTCAATTGCAGTTCCAGTATTCCCGCAGGGCATGGCAACTGGAACATGATGCAGCGTAATGCCGTTGAAAGTACCATAGGCTGAACCGGCAACCTGGCCAGACTGAACAATTGCACTGTAAAGCTTCAAAGAAGAGCCCAGATCCTGCTCTGCTGTAATGGTGTAGGTTACAGTACCGCCGCTGGCATCACCAACCATAGCAGCATCAATTGTAAGATAAGCCGGAACAGCAAGACGGTTGTCTACATGATTGGTCCACACACCCTGACTCCATCCGGCGGAAGCAAACACACCGTCTGCAACAAATGTAGGCACATAGCCGGTAGACCAGTATGCATTCCACAGATGTGAGCTGAAACCGGAGGAAGCAGGTCCGCTGAGGAACCAGGTAAAAGGAGCCATCTCGCCATTTGCTACATACCCGTCCACAAACGCACTTACCTGAGGGTAAGCACTGGCACATGGCCCGCATGTTATTGTAGAGAAATCTCCGAACAACACCACTCTGTCTGCTGCAAAAGAAAACGCAGCAACCATTAACAAAACAAACGCTGTTATTTTCACTGACTCTACTCCCTTTCGATACTGAACTCTATTTTCGAGAACCATATCATATAGCCAGCACTGCCTCTCCACAACCGCAATTCATTGCGATGCAATATGTTACTATTCCTATATGAGTTGTATGTATTATTTTCCGTGATTTGTTTCTATCCTCTTTGTTAGCATCATCACGCAATACAAACGCCACGCCTCTGGAAGAAGTACTCTAAAGTACTGCCAGTATGGTATGTTACAATCCCACGCTTTTGTAAGGAGGAAACCATTGGAATACTTCAAAGAGAAAAACGGGAAATACTGCATGTCTCTCAGCGGTAAAAATCAAGGTTCTTCTCTGGCAACAAGTATAGCGGTAACCGCGATACCTCTTGTTGTCTTTGGTGTTATCTACTTAAAAACGGTTAGTGCAGAAGGTAATTCATCAAACAATACACCTATGATTGCTGCTGCTGGTATGCTGCTCATAGTTAATCTTATAGCATTCTTTTTGCGAAGAATCGGAACCAGTTCCGGAATCACGGTAGACCAGATGCAGAGAATCATCAGCTTCAAAAGGCCGGGGGCATCGAAAGAAACTATGAGTATTGATTCATTCCAGAAAATCAGTCTGAAGGTTAACCAGGGCAAAACAGCTTCTCTGAATCTCGTAACCTCCGAGGGGAAAAGCTACCTTCTGCTTACCACCACCGATATACAAATGATGAGGCAGTTGGCAGACGAGCTTTCGACCCTTGTATCGCTAACTGTGATTGAAGAAAGCTTTTAAGAGCAGTTTTTCTTTGTCAGTTTTCGACTTTCAGTTCGACCAGCATCTCTCTGTTGGAATAGCAGGGATTGTTTTCAAACGCAGATAGCACAAAACCCAGTGCTGTGCTGCGGGCAGACTTAACTTTAACTTCCTTTTGCACTTTATCAGAAAGCTCAGCAATGATCTTCCGAAGTCTGAAAGATATCATTGCCCGGGAATCAGGATTTGTGTCTTTGTCAAGAAGTTTTCGAATGTTATCAAGCCCCTCCTGTATCTCTGCAGTATCGGCTGCATTGTGTATTCGAAGCCTCTCCACAAGAAGATATCCCGAGGAAATCATCTCTGCATCCCTGCGCGGTTAAATACTCTTTTGCTCAATACTGCAAACAATCTGGACTGCACGCAACGGTACCGGCATATTAGGAAGCTCCTTCTTCAACCTGAAACAGGAATTTTCAATGAAACACTGTTCCGCCGGTATTGGAATCTTTGACTCGGGAATAGGCGGCTTTTCTATTCTCCATGAAATCATTCGCAAAGCTCCGCCAGCAGCGATAAACTACATTTCCGATGATGCCTATGCCCCTTACGGCGAGAAAACCGACACTGAAATAATACAGAGAAGCCGGATGATTACCGAAATGCTGTTAGGCAGAGGAAGCTCGGTTGTTGTTGTGGCCTGCAATTCAGCCACTGCTGCTGCGATATCGACTCTTAGAAAAGAATACCCCGAAGTTCCCTTTGTAGGGGTGGAACCCTACATCAATGTTCTTAATCACAAAGATCAGTTTCCAGGGATTACAAAGGTTGCTGTAATAACCACTGAACTTACCGGACGCTCTGAAAAATTCAGACGCCTCAAGAACAGAACAGACCCTGACGGACTTGTTCAGCATGTTATTACTCCGGGGCTTGCTACAATTGTTGAAAAGATACTGAACAGCGGTCTGACCGGAATTCTGCAGCAAAAGCTCCGCAACGAGCTTGAACCCCTGCGAAACATGGAACTCAGTCATCTGATTCTTGGCTGCACACACTACCCGCTGATAGCAGGGCTGATTGAACGGGAACTAGGCGTTATAGCCATTTCCCCGGCTCCCAATGTGGCTGAAAGGGTTGTTAGCCTGCTTCCAGCAGCAACAGGCTCAGAACACTGCACCTCTTTCAACTACCTCTCCACCGGGCCCACAAAAATGAAGTGGGAAGTAAAGGGTACAGATTACCTTGATTCTCTTCTTCGGTACGCGAAAACAGGCAAAGACCCGATGTAAAGCAAAAACTTCAGCCGGGGAGCCCTCTGCTGCATATTGCCTGATTACACTCTCCCGGCAATATTCTGCATACAGAATATTTACACGGTTCTTTACCTGCAGGGAGGATTGCTTTGAATCTCATTGAAAAACTTGGAGCTTTTTACATAGGCCGCCGGTACGACCTTGAAAACAGCAAATGCACAGATGAAACTGTGATGTACGATGCCCGGGACCTTACCACCCACGCTGTGTGCCTGGGTATGACCGGTTCCGGTAAAACAGGCCTGTGCATTGACATACTTGAAGAGGCGGCACTGGACAGTGTTCCAGCAATAATTATTGACCCCAAGGGAGACATCACAAACCTTATGCTGACATTTCCTGAACTTCTTCCTTCAGACTTCAGACCCTGGGTCAACATCGATGATGCCCGCAGGAAAGGTCTTACGGTAGACGAGTATTCCGAAACCGTGTCTAAAACATGGCGAAGCGGCCTTGCCCAGTGGAACCAGTCCCCCGATAGAATAAAAGCCCTTAAAAGCAGCGCAGAGTTCACAGTATTTACACCTGGTTCCGATGCTGGCGTGGGAATATCAATTCTGTCTGCCCTCACACCGCCAAACACCAGCTGGGAGACAGATGCTGAGCTCATAAGAGAGCAGATTCAGGGTGTTGTGAATGCCCTGCTGAGCCTTGTTGAAATAGATGCAGACCCACTTTCAAGCCGGGAGTACATACTTCTCTCTTCCATTATAGAACACTACTGGAGAAAGCAGGAAAGCCTTGACCTGCCACTGCTTATAACTTCAATTCAGTCTCCCCCTGTAGAAAAGCTGGGTGTTTTCGATGTGGAAGCATTCTTCCCGTCTAAAGAAAGATTCAAGTTTGCCATTGCGATGAACAGCATAATAGCGTCCCCTGACTTTCAGTCGTGGCTCGGCGGTGAACCTCTGGACATCAACTCACTGCTGTATACCCCGCAGGGGAAGCCAAGACATTCCATCATCTACCTTGCCCACCTCTCAGATAGTCAGAGGATGTTCTTTGTTACACTGCTTCTTGAACGCATGGTTTCATGGATGCGCACCCAGTCCGGCACCACCAGCCTGCGAGCTCTGCTTTACTTTGACGAGGTTTTCGGGTTTCTTCCTCCGGTGGCAGAACCTCCCTCCAAAAAGCCTCTGCTGAGACTTCTGAAACAGGCACGAGCGTTTGGGCTGGGTCTCGTTCTTACAACCCAGAACCCCATGGATATCGACTACAAGGCAATGTCCAACGCCGGTACCTGGTTTATAGGAAGGCTACAGACCGACCGCGACAAGCAGAGGCTGCTTGACGGTCTGGAATCCATATCTGCCCAGTCTGGCTCCGGATTTAACCGGGGGGAGATAGACCGTATTATCTCTTCTCTCGACTCGAGGGTTTTCCTTCTGCACAATGTGCACGAAGATGAAACTGAGGTGTTCCAGACCAGGTGGGCCATGAGTTACTTAAGAGGCCCTCTTACCCGCGACCAGGTGCGTTCATTCAAGCAGAAGCAGCTGCACACTGAACAAACAGTCAACACGAAAACAGAACCGGTAAAGGAAGTGGTGTCGGAACCTGCCCCAAAATCTTCCAGGGTGCTGCCTGCAATGCCTCCAGGTATCAGACAGGTGTTTCTGCCTGTTGAAAAAACAAAAGGGCAGGTCCTGGATATTGCCGATACAGGTACAGGGCAGAAGATTGAACTGGTCTACCAACCAGTTCTTGTTGCCCTTGGAAAAGTTTCTTTTGTTAACAGAAAACGAAATATCTCGAAGACTGATGTACGCAGTTTTCTTCTTCAGCCAGGCAGCAGCGACATTGTTACTAACTGGAATCAGGCGGAAATTAAACCGTTCCCGGTTGACAAACTGGCTCACTCTCCGGAACCTGATGCTCTGTTTTCCGAAAGCCACCCTGCGGAATGGACAGCTGCAAAAAGCCTGAAACACATGTCGAAAGACTTTAGCAACCACCTGTACTACAACAGTGTACTGGAAATACCCTTTAACCCTGTACTGAAGTTGAATGCTTCTCCTGAAGAATCAGTAGCAGACTTCACCGTCCGGTGTCGGGAGAAGGCAAAAGAGCTTCGAGATATTGAAGTAGACAAGCTCAGAGAGAAAACCAGAACAAAACTCGACCGCCTCCAGACCAGGCTGGCCAGAAAAGAGCGAAAACTGGAGGAAGACAAGGATGACTACCGTGGCCGGAAGAGCGAGGAACTGCTCTCTGCAGGAGAGTCTCTTGCCGGTCTTTTTGGTCTGTTCGGCAGAAGAAGATCTTCAGTTCTGTCAAGCGCTGCTAGAAGACGCAGGATGACCAACTCTGCAAAAGCCGACATCGAGGAATCTAAGGAAGAGATCGAGAGGCTCGAAGAAGACATAAAGGAACTTGAGGAAGAGATAAGAGAAAAAGCTGAAGCCATTGTGGAAAAGTGGGAAGCCGCCCTTGAGGAAACCGATATTCTTGAAGTTAAGCCCAGACGCACAGATGTTCAGATCACCCTGGTTTCCCCTGCATGGCTTCCTGTGTACATAGTCGGCGGGGCAGACAACGGAGCCTCCACAAGGGTTCCCGCATTCAGCACGACTCCGGAATGATAAAGCAGGACACGGAACACCTCTCCCTTGAAAAGGGAAGACGCCCCGGTCAGCCCGGGCACGAAATCGCCCAGAGGTTTCTGGAACGCAGAATGAATGAAATCAGCCTTGCCCCTTTCAAAAACAATACATTCGCTCTGCCCTACGGAAAATTCACAAACCTTGCCGGCGTAATCAAAGGCACAGACAGTTCAGCCCTTCCTGTTCTGATAGGGGCCCACTACGACAGTGCCATAGACGGCCCGAGCTCGGATGACAACGCTGTTTCCGTTGCCCTTGTTCTACACACGGCGGAACTGCTTATAAAAAAGCCTTCCCGACGAAGCGCGATCATCGCATTCTTCGATGCTGAAGAAAAACCAAACTTTCTAACAGAAAACATGGGCTCCGTGCGGTTCTATGAAGACCACTGCAGAGAAACAGAATTCGCCTGTGTAATAATTCTGGACATGATAGGTCACAACTTTGAGGTGGGCGTTCCTCCTGTTGATTTTCTTGTGCCCGGAATAAAGAATTTCATGTTCGTCCTCGGCTCTGAAAGCCATAGTCAACTGCCTGGAATTGTTGAAGAAGCCTCAACAAACACAAAAAAACTCCGTGTAATCCCCACCCTCAACCGCTACATCGGAGACCGGTCTGACCACCATGCCTTCAGGAAAGCAGGTCAGCCATACCTGTTCTTAAGCAGAGGCTGGGGAAAGTATTCCCACACACCGAAAGACAACATCCAGTGGATCAATTTCAGTGGTGTACAGAGAGTGGAAAACTTCCTCATCAAGCTTCTGGAACAGCTGGATACAGCTTCCATGGAAACCAGCCGGGGCCCTGTAGACCCTTTCAGATACGAGATAAGAATGATGAGAAAAGCCATAGGATGGCCTCTGCCCTTTATTCTGGCGTGTCTGGGATTCTTCAAACTGGCTCTGCATTCCCGGAAAGACATCGATTCAGTCATGCGCAAGGTTCTTAAACTGGCGAATTTTTGAATGTGAAACCAGCAATCAGCTACCCTGGGGTTTTTGCTTGTTGAAGGGAAATAATGAAGATAGTTTTTTGCTCAAGCAGTGTGTTCCCAGGTTATCTTGGCCACATGATTGGTCTGTCAGAAATTTTCCCCGATAGCGAGTACATCGGGAAATACTTGAAGTACACAGAGAATTCAGATATTGTCTGGCTCGACCGCAACAGGGAACTCTTTCAGTGGGGCAACGGAATGGCCGGCCCCCTGTTCGGTTACTGCCTGCTGTTACCCGGATATGTCAATCCTTCTGATACAACTGAAATCAGAAAATACTATGAATCGCTACTACTGCTCGGCGAAACCGGTGACACAGCTCATTTGCTTAAAGCTTTTCCGGCCCTGCACAGTTACCAGCGCAACTGGGGCAAGCTTGACCACCCGCAAGCCATAGAAATGCTGCAGCAACGCAAATCACAAATTGCCGGGTTTATGGCTATTCTGCTTCGAAACTGGGATCAATTCCAGCAAAAAGTGTGGCCTGTAGAGCGAAAAGAAGTTCAAAGGACAGCGGAGATAATAAATGACAGGCTTGCCTGTTTTGATTTAATTGAAAGGTGGGAACAGGCCACGGGAATCGAGTTTCAATACAGCCTGTATGAATTCGTGTTAAGTCCGGGAATGCGAAAGGCTCCAAGGTTCAATTCTCTTGGTTATGATAAAAACTGGGTATACTATGGAACACCGTTGCTGTTCGAAAGCATTATACATGAAATTGGAACTCACCTGCTTCGGCCCATTAGGCAGAACATCAAGGGCGATTTTGATTACCTTCAAGTATACAACAGTTTTGAAACCCTCTGCTGCGTACTGACTGAAAAAATATTTGCCGATCTGAATCTGAAAGGCTCCATTCTGAAGAACAGTAAAGTCTTTGATCCCAGAGCTTACGAGTTCTATACCAAGCAGATAGACACCTTGCCTGTTCTGAATTTACCGGAATTGTTGCAGAAAACCTTGTTCTCCTGAAGAAAGCTCAATCGCAGAACAAATGAAGTCGTTGAGCGCTTGTTTACCGGGGGGCTCTTGCTCTCTCCAGCACCCTCACAGGAATCTGATCAGCAAGCCCGGCTGCTGTCATCATAACTATATAGTTGTTGTAGTACCCGCCTGATTCAGCACGCCTGCCCTGTGCCCACAGAACATCAGCGATGTTAAGGTAGGCCACAGTGCGGTATCTGTCCAGTTTCAGAACGCTTTCCAGAATGGTATACGCTTCATCGGGATTCCCTGTTTTCTCAAGGTAGAAGGCGTAGTTGTTGAGAATCTCCGCAAACTCACTGATTTTCATGTACTGTGGAAACAGGCTTTCAAGGTAAGCGGAACTGTCTGGAGCCCAGCTCAACACATCCGTAAACCCGTTGTAGAAGCCTGAAACACTCTGCATCACATCCAGTGCCGCCTGATAGCGCCCATTCCCGGACTCTTCCAGCGCTGCGGTGTTTGCCGCCCTGAGCAACCTGACTGTCATTTCATCCGGTGAAAAGTAATGGTCGGGATACATAATGTTGTTCAACTCTTCAACAGCCTCAGAAATTCTTCCTTCATCCATGTACGAACCGGCAAGATCCAGCGCATCAAAGGAAGGGTCTTCCCGTTCATAGCCTGTTGAAACAAGAGTTCTGTCTTCTGCATTCCACACGAACCGTCCCTCTGTACTGGCGGCGGAAAAAGGCATCTGGAAGCACAGATATATCTCTTCATTCTCGTAGTAAGCCCAGGATTTGGCCATGTTGTATTCTTCTGTGAAAAGACCCGATGCAAGAAACAACGGTGCGCCCTTGCCTTCTCTTACTCCGATAAGATAGATGTTAAAAACACCATTCTCTTCTATACCGGTAATCTTTGCTCGGAAAACCCCTTCCGGTAGAAGAGTCCTGTCAAAATCTTCAATATCAAGGAAAGAAACAGGATCAGCCGTGTACCAGTAGTGAAGAAGTTCACCTGAAATCGGCTGATACTCCCCCTGCGCAAAACACACAGACACAGCAATCAAAAGAACAACAACCTGCCAAAACCTCATACTTCAACCTCCGGTATTCTCCAACTCCCTGGATCAAGTTCTGAACTTTCTGTGGTTTTCTCCTGATCCCGTATCAGTAGTTTCTCTTCATTCTTTGTTTCTCATTGCTATTCAGCATGTTACTTAATTTTCAGTCGCATTCAAGTTCATTCTTCCTCCTAAATATGATGGTTTTGTCATATATGAGAATAGAGCCTATGAAATCTGTAAATCTCGGAATCATAAAACTGCCATGGAAAACACCATCTGTTTTTTAATATAGAGTTCCGATAGTCGTTTCAAAACAGGGTTGGTAAACGCATAATAGAACAGAAGGCCTCACTACTCGTTGTGGGCAAAAAAGGAAGCTTGTTATTCAGCTCAAGTTTGTCCTTCTCGATACGAAAAGCTTTCTTTTCTGTTTTATCAGGATCAAGAGATTGAATAAACTTTGGTTCACCAAAAAGAAATCGAAGATGATTGATTTCATTCAGCTGGTCTTTTAGAGCTGAATATGCATATATAGTAAAGTACGCAGAAACAAATGAAAGATCTGAATTGCTGCCTATTTTCTCTTTTAGATAGTCGCCTATTGATCCACGTTCACGATTGTCTCTAATTCCTGCATGCTCCATGGTTTGTTGAGTCCATGTTGTTCTCCATCATTCATGATAAAACCTTCAAAGAAGGTCTGTGCTCTTTCCACCCACCTCAATTTAATAAACCTGTTGCCACTTTGCAATTGCACCAAAATATCTAATCATAAAAATGAATAGTCCCCGACCATCACTATGACAATTCACTCGAAGCAGAAAATGACTCCCTCCAGGAAACAACTACCACATCTGTTAGAATAAATCTCGGGAAACGGTTTGCTCGCTTGGTCGGAATAAAAAGTGAAACTCTTTTTCCGGTACAGATACTATCTTTTTGCCTTCCCACTTGAAAGCAGGAGGCTCTTTCCATTTGAGAGTTTCAATCCAGCTTTCCTTCTCTACCTCCACGGTAAATTCGGCTACTTTCCTTGCGTATAACTGACAGGAACTGCTGTGACCGCAAAATATCCTTTCTCCATTAGGCATGCCCTCTATTATTACACCTGCCCGGGCCTTACCGAGCTTCTCTTTAGGACGATTCGCCTCATATGCCATACTGAAAGCTATCCCAAAAGCTCGCTGATAGATAAATTCAAGTAAAGCGGAAACACTCTTCTCTGACTTTCTTGAGCTTAGCACGCCTACAAACTTGTTTTCATCAGTGATTATGCTGTCTGTACCTACCCAAGCTATCAGCCAAGCATTCAAAGTCTTCTCATTTGACCTTTTGCAAAAACACATTTGGAAAGTGTGTACCGGCGATATAATACGACGAATTATGAGAAGCAATGCATTGAATGCTCGTTAATGTTGAATTCCTCTCAGGAAGGAGGATGCCAGATACTTTCGGCAATAGCCAGAGTATGGAAGCCTGCGGTAGAGTCATAAGCAGCTTGACTGGTTATTGGACATACAGCATCTCTGGCGGAGGAGGTGGGATTCGAACCCACGGTTCCCCAAAAAGAGAACAACGGTTTTCGAGACCGCCCCATTCAACCGCTCTGGCACCCCTCCGCAGGAAGAAGGAATATAACCACTGCAGTAAAACTGTGGGAATCCTGAAACTGTCGCCTGCAATCGGCCCCTCTGCATGTTGTCATGGGGTATTATCTGTTTTCCAGCTTCCATGGGGTATCAGTCGCTTCGTTGAGGGGACAGTTACTGCACAGCGGTTCCGGCCTGCAGAACTGCTTTCCACACTCCACAAGCAGCGCGTGAAACTCGTTGAACATGCTCACATCGGGGGAGAATTTCCCGTGAAAAATCTTCTGCACTTCACTGTACTTTGCATTTTTGCTGCACAGACCGTGCCTGCTCAGTATTCTGGTTGTGTATGCATCCACCACAAAAACCGGCCTCTCCAGTACATACAGCAGTATGCAGTCACAGGTTTCGGGGCCTGTGCCCTTCAGTTTAAGAAGCTCTTTTCGAAGGCTGTCTGTGCTGTCAGTAACCGAGTCAGGTGTACCGTTCCACCCTATGGAAAGCATGTAATCCCCGGCGATTCTCAGGTATTCAGCTTTTCTCCGATAGGTGCCTGCTCCCCTGAGAACTTCGCTGAGTTGTTCCTTACTCAGCTGCAAGAACTTTTCCGGAACAAGAATGTCTATCTTCTTCATTCTTTCAATAACCGGAACTACTCTGTTCCAGTTGGTGTTCTGAGCAAGAATACATCCGACAAAATATTCATGCCATGAATCGCCGGGCCACCAGCCCATGGGGCTGAACCGAAGAGATAACCTGTTGTAAATTTCTGTTAGTTCCATTCGGTATCGGTTCTGCTGAATGGCAGGATTTCAAAGAAGGCTGACAAAATATTTTTCCCCACAATAAACGCAGTACCGGAACCATTGCCTGAAACAGCGGTGAAATCGGCAGAAGCTCCCGTGTCTGTCTTTCTCCACAATGTTCCGTTGTCTTCCGAGATCAAAACAGTTCCGTTGTTTCCAACGGCACAGACTGTGGTACCCCATGACAGAAAAGAAACATCGTTAAGGTCTTCAGAAATGCCTGTGTTAACCCGCTTCCACTCACCTCCGGTATCAAAACTGTATATGTGCCCGTTCCCGCCTGTTACCATGTACATGCCGCCTCCGGAAACGATTTCAGTTGCTCCATTCAGCTCAAACTCTCCTATGGTAAACTCTTCGGAGCTGTTTATAATGTAACCGATACCGTTTCTACCCAGCACTATCTCGGGGAATCCGCTGCAGAGCTTACCGCATGAACTGATAATGTCTGTATCTGACTCTATGGATACTATCCCATCCTTTGAAGAATAGACAAAGCCATGCTCTCCGGTGATAAGGAATGAACTGGGATGAGTTGGGTCAAAGCTCACCGAAAGAAGATCGATGTCTTCGTGGCCGAATTCCGACCAGACTCTCCATGAACGACCGTTATTAAAAGAGGAAAGCAGCGTTCCCCGTGCTCCGCAGGCCATTGTGCCTGAAACCCCAACAGCTACACTGTACAAATCTGCTGTTAATCCAACGGGAGATACATCTGTCCAGGTTCCATCGTCTTCTCTAACCAGCACAACCCCGTAGTCTCCAACGGCTATGGCTGTGCCAGTGGCAATGCTCACCGATACATCGTTGAGATTGAAGTTTGTATTGCTTTCTTCCAGAGACCAGTTTTCACCGTTGTCTGAAGTGTGTAAAATGGGGGTACCCGCCAATGCTCCAATCGCCAGCAAAAACAGCGTCGCAGTGTTCTTTACTGTGGTAATAATACACCTCCAGAAAAAGGTTCTCCCGCACGACAAACATACCAAACCAGTCTGGCTTCAGTAGTACACCGTGTTCATTGTTTCTTCGTTCGAAAGGAACAATAGTATAGTGTTGGATGTAGATACTACAGATTGCCGTCATGGGCGGAATGCAGTGATATTGTATTGATGAGAGGAAAACAGTGAAAAAGCATATTATAGTTCTTGTTGCCGTTGTGCTTCTAGCATCGGCAGCTGCGTGTCTGAAAGAGGGCGGGAACCCCGTTCTTCCCACTGCTGTCAGTTCCGCGGCTCTTACAGTTGATTCCGGGTTTACCTCTGGTACTGTTGACCCCCAGTGGGCAAGATACATGTACGGGGAGTTCTCTGCTTTTACAATGCGCTGGACAGAAATTGATGATGCGGTGTACTACGAAATACGCGGCTCCGAATCACCCATCACAACAGAGAATTGGTACGATGCAATACCCATGGCAATCGTTCAGGCTCCTGCAGACTCCGCGGATGTGTTTGTAAGAATCGAAGTTCAAAAGGAACCCTGTATTGGCTGCGGATTGTGTGAGCAGGCCTGCCCAATGAATGCAATTAGTGTAGAGAATGGTATTGCAGTTATAGATTACGATATGTGCACAGCCTGTGGGCAGTGTATGGATGTTTGTCCCACAGAGGCAATCACCGGAACCAGGTATGGAAAGAATTATTTCTTCGGCATCAGAGCATTCTTCGGCGAAGACAATCCGGCGGCAGACATTGCTGTAACAGACGGTGCATGGAGACTGATCTACTACAACACTCACTACAAGTTCACACCGGATATCCCCTTTAACTGCGGGCTGTGTACTGCCGGAGACGCCTCTGCCTGTTACATACTCACAGACTACGCAGACAGCACCTCTGTTTTCTGCGGTTATGGCTGCCCGGTTGACGCAGTCTGGCAGGATACCACTCCTGTGGGCATTGTTCCCAACATGATTTACATTGACTACGACAAATGCATCAACTGCGGTCAGTGTTTTATGGAATGCTGGAACTACCATGGAAGAGTAAACCCTGATCCCTCTTCATACACGGGTATGCGTTCTATGAAGCGCAGGGTTGTTCCTGCAAATTGGGTATCAGATCAGCCAGCTCGTCCGTAAAACTCTTTCTAAAAGACGGGTGTCTGTTGAGCAATGCCGTTGTGCTTGTTCACCGTATCGTGTGTTCAGTGATGTTGCTGCACAAGCTCAATCACCTTCCTGGCAGACGGTTAACTTATTGGTGTCCACTGCGTAAACTCTTTCTGTGTTGCGTACAAAGCAGTCTGTGCAACTTTCGTTATGCAGACTAATTGTTTCTGAAAACGCTTGTTTCTTGCGTCGGAAGGAACAATAGTACCGTGTTGGATGTAACACATAATAGTGTAGTGCTTTCGGAACTTTCCATATGATGGAGGCTTAAGGGTGAGGAAAAAGGTTGTACCCATCGCTCTGGTTGTTATCTTCGCGTCAATTGCTGCCTGTCTTAGTGAAACTGAATCTCCTGTTGCACCACAAAGCATTGCACAGGGTTCTCTGCTTGTTGATACCGGGTTTACTGTTGGCTCTCCTGGTTTCTGGCTTTACGACAATCTGGGCGAGTATTCTTCTTTCACTCTCAGGTGGAGCGAAGTAAGCGATGCTCAGTTTTACGAAATACGCGCTTCGGAAAATCCAATTACCGCAGACAACTGGGAAGACGCAGCCCCCATAGCTACTGTGCAGGCCCCTGCGGACACTGCTTACGTTTTTAATGTTGTCGAGGTACAAAGCGAACCCTGCATAGGCTGCGGTATGTGCGAGCAGGTCTGCCCCAGTAATGCAATCACCGTTCAGAGCGGAACCGCCGTTATTGACTACAAAAAGTGTACCTCCTGCGGGCAGTGTATGGATGTCTGCCCTGTAGACGCAATTACCGGCACAAAAAACGGAACGAACTACTTTTTTGGAATCAGAGCTTTTTTCAACGCAAACACACCTGCTGCAGATATAGCAACAACCGATGATTCTTACCGCATAATCTACTTCAATGCACGTGACTCATTCTGGGGACCTCAGACAAAGAACTGCGCTCTGTGCCAGGATTCATACGATTCTCTTGGTGTGTACGGCGGGTGTCATATACTGAATGACTATTTTGATCAGGATAGAACAGCCTTCACCGGTTACGGGTGTCCGGAAGATGCCATCTGGCAGGATTCTTTGAGTTTGGGCCCAGTTCCGAATATGATTTACATTGACTACGACAAGTGCACCAGCTGTGGAATCTGCTTCACAGAATGCTGGAACTACAACCTTGTTATTGACCCGGGTGGGTACGAGGGAATGAAATCTATCATGCACAAAGTCGTTCCTTCAGGATGGGTTTCTCCCCAGCCTCAGCGACCCTGAAAAGCTATTGCTAAATAATGAAAGGAGCTTTTTATGAAAAGCACTACTATCATACTGGTTCTTGCCGTTGCTTCCTTTGCCGGTGTTTTTACCTTCGTTCTAGTGCCGCAGGATACTGAGTATTCAGCACTGGAAATCCAGGCAAAGGGTGCTGTTGTGAAAACCATTGAAGCCGAGGAAGGTGTCTTTCCTGACAGCACCGAGGTAGTAGAATCTTACTACGTGATACCAGAGGGCTGCATAAGCTGTCAGATCTGTGTTGGCCAGTGTCCTGTTGAAGCCATCACAATGAGTGATGATAACTTTGCTGTAATTGACCCGGAACTTTGTATCAACTGTGGAATTTGTGCCAGCGGTTGCCCCACAGGCACCATTGAGCAGCTGAAAGCTGAAGACTGTGCTCTTTACGGAGTAGATGCTGAAGGCAACACAGAATTGATCCAGGAGGATTTAGAGGAGGACTGATGCTGAAGAAGGGGATGTTTGTTCTTGTTCTGCTGGCAGCTATTGCCGCTGTTGCCTCTGGAGACACCAGGTTCTGGGTAGAACCTGACAAATGCAGTGGCTGTGGAGACTGTCTTGTGGTTTGTCCTGTTAATGCCATCACAATTGAAGACGGGAAATCTCACATTGATCCCGATGTATGCATTAACTGCGGGCTCTGTCAGGGGGTGTGCACCTATGACGCGATTCACTAGGCTGCTTATTCTTACACTGCTGGGATTCATTCTTGTTGCTTCATGCAAAGCTCCGCTGGAAAATACAATGCTTACCGTTGACGCAACAAGGTGTGTGGGATGCGGTGAGTGTGAAGAGGTTTGCCCTTACAACGCAATCGAGATAATTGACGGCGACGCCGTTATAGACCCCGGCCTTTGCCACCAGTGCAACAGGTGCGTTGAAGTCTGCCCGGAAGGAGCCATATACTAATGAAATACACAACAGTGTTGCTTCTTGTTGCAGCTTCCGTTTTTGCGGTCGATTTCGAAGGCTTTGCCCGTATGCAGGCAGTGTCTGACAGTATTAACTACGGAGAAGGTGTTCACAACTGGGGCATAGGTGGATTCAGGGTTACAGGCAACAGCTGGAATATCGTTCTTAACGCAGACAAGGTAATGAGCGGAGAGGGTGCAGTTGTTCCCCGCTACTACAGAAACCACTTGGAGACAAATCTGGAAGGCAGAGTTTCATTCGGGGGATTTACAGTTAACCCTGAATTTCAGTTCGTAAAAGATATAGACAGCGCAAATGTTGTTCTTCCTGTTTCTCTCGGAGAAGGGTACAGAAATTCTTCTCTCAGACCCGGTCTTTCTCTTTCCTACACACTTCCGGGAGTTTTTGAAGTGAGTGGAACGGGGAGATACTGGAAGCGAGATATCTTTGCCCTGGATTCAGATGTAGAAAACACCGAGTGGATCGAGATGAGCTACGGTGGCGATGTGCTGTGGCACACTCCGGTTGGCGGTTATCTTGCTGTGGGAGGCATCTCTCACCAGACAAAACTTGACGGTTTTGATTACGACAGAAACTGGTCTCGAGTTGATATTTCCGCTGGGGTCAAACCCATGCACTTCCCTACAATGACCTTTGTAACAGCGGAAGCCGAGTACTCTGTTTACACCGGGGAAGACTATGCAGGTACAGGTTTGCCTGACAGATTTACAGCAAGACTCAGAGCTGTTCAGAATGTTGCCCGAAATGTAATGTTCAATATAACCTTCAGTCAGGCAGCAGATTTTTACGAAAATGAAACAAGATTTGGACCTTTTCAAAGTGCCATAAGAGGGCAGTACAAGTTTGCCGGCTGGGGTAGTGTTCCCTCTTCCGTTCTTGTTGGAGGCCAGTTAACTGAATCTGCTATAACCACAAAGCTGGGAGAAGTAGAGGCAAGAATAAGCCTTGTTGGCGGGCTCTCTGCGCTGATTACCGGTAAGCTGTGGTACGGGCCCAGCTCTGTTGCTGTTGTTGCAGGCGGCTACAGAACCCGTGAAATTTACGGCGGAGGGCTTGAGTTCCGAATGAACAACGGGCTTAACGCATTTGTTGTTTACGAGCAGGAAGCCTCAACCCTTGGCCCCAATCAAACCTGGGGGAAAATTAGAGGAGGGCTGGGCTTCTATCCAGTTCAGTTCTAGCTGCAGCTGGAACAAAACTTGCCGCGGCTGTTATCTTACAGGATACAGTCGCGGCATTTTTAAAAGACGAAAGGATTCAGATGTTTACAGGGTTGATAGAGGGAACCGGGCTGGGGCTTGCAACAGGTATTTCGTGTCTGGCATCCTGCGGACCCATTTATCTTACCTATCTTCTCAGTGAAAAAAGAACCAGCAAACAATCCCTTGTGACCATTCTCATGCTGAATCTCGGCAGGTTTGTTTCCTATGCAGCTTTCGGTGCTGTTATGGGGCTTCTGGGCGGGTCAATACCCTCTTCCGTTCGTATTCCCCTTGCTTTTTCAGGTTATCTTCTTTTTTCCGGTTACCTTATTACATCCGTAGTGCGGGTCAACAAAACATGCAGCAGCTGCAACATTCCCAAATGGATGAAGTTTACAAAAAGCCCCATGCTGCTGGGTATGCTCACCGGGTTTTCAATCTGCCCTGCATTTCTTATAGCTATTACCAGTGCATTCAGCACTTCAGGAGCCATACAGGGGGCTTTGCTTTTCACAGGATTCTTTCTTGGCACAACGGTATACATGCTGCCTTTTGCCATTTTCAGCCTGTTCAGCAAAAGGAAATGGCTTAACATCGTCGGAAAATACGCTGCAATCTTCGTTGCCGTCTACTTTGGAATAATCGGAATTCGAGGGCTTGCCAGTTATTTCCTAGAGCGGAGAGATGTTGTTGTTGATGTTCATGAACAGGGTTCCTCTCCCTCCACCGGTCAGGTAAGCATTTACAATGCATTGAATGAAGATTCTCTATACCTTCTTGCCTTCCCTGATATTGATGGGGACAGGGGCACGGATATGTTTACTGATCTCTACGGAGCTGAGGGTCCGGAAATTGTTCTGGTTATCGCTAATTCCGAAAACTGGGAAAATGCTGTTCAGTCTATTCCCGAGCTTTCAGGTGTGATAGCGCCGTGGTGGATGGACCATCGGTCTGAAGCCGAGCTCTCTCCCTGGCAGGAGGCAGCCAACATCATGGCAGACGAAAGGCGTTTCAGGCTTTTTGCAATTGAGTATGAGCCCTACGATATAGAGCGGGCAGGAATAGTTTACCAGTACCTTGGCAGATACAGCTTCAGATGCGACCCTGATTCAGGGTTCACTTTTTTAATAACAAGCGACGCGGGGTGCACAACGTCAGACTGCAACACCTGCCCTGCCTACCAGAACAACTAAAGGGAGGTTTTCATGCCCTCATCCGCAGGTTACTCCGGGCCAAAAGTTAAGTCAGATTTACTTTTAGAGTTCTCACAGGAAGGCATTTCCCTGTCTCTTGCCGGGTTTTCCCCTGAGCAGGAAAGTGCCGTTCTTCATACTGCTAAACGACTTGAAATATCTACTGGTACGGTTACAGCCCATGACTGCGGCGCAGCTCCGTGGGTGGCAGCTGCCAGGTTTGAGGCGGCTGTTCGCAAGGAGCTGGGCGAAGATTTTCTTCCTCTGCCACCTGCTGAAGAATGGACAATTCACCACAAAGACAGGCCCAGACGAAGCAGGCTTTATGCCCCGGGAAACAAACCGAGATTCATAGAAAAAGCTGCCGCAGCAAATGCAGACGGCATCATCCTTGATCTTGAGGACAGTGTAGCCCCTGGCCGGAAAGACGAAGCGCGTATACTTGTAGCTTACGCTCTGGCCAATGTTAACTTCGGTGACACGGAAGTAATGGTGCGAATTAACCAGGGAGAGAGAGCCGCTGACGACCTGAGCTGGATAGTTCCACAGCCTGTGCAGCATATACTTGTTCCCAAGGTTGAAGTTGCTGGAGATGTGTCAGCACTGCGGGATATGGTTGAAACCGTAATGGACCTCTGTGGAAGAACTGCCTTTCCATGGCTTATGCCTATTCTTGAATCTCCCAGGGGTATTCTGAATGCGCTTTCAATTG
>CAZRXU010000035.1:0-4588 GCA_964604135.1 uncultured bacterium
CCCGGCGGATTTCAAATCCGCTGCCTTACCAATTAGACTAGTCCTCCTCCGTAGTGCGCTAATTTATAATAATACAGAGCTCAGGTCAAATCTGTTGTTTCCCGGAGGTGGCTGTGTTTACCGAAGTTGAACTCAAGTATCAGGTTAGTGATTTTGCAGAGATAAAGAAGAAACTCAGAAGTACAGGTGCTGAACTGGTCTCGAAGCCGTCACAGGAAGAAAATGCAGTGCTTGATCTTCCAGATGGTTCGCTGGGGAATTCAAACGTACTTCTTCGCCTGCGGCAGTACCGGAATGAAGTAATACTTACTGTTAAAAAACCCGGTGCTTCAAGCTCCATGAAGATACGGAAAGAATACGAGACTGTCTTGTCGACTTCCTTCAAGAGTGCAATGGAATTGTTCGATGCCCTGGGGTACCGGCAGGTATTTCACTACAGTAAAACCAGGGAAATATGGTCTATGGGCGAAAATATTCACATCTGTCTGGACACACTGTTTTTCGGTAAATATGTAGAGGTGGAGGCAGACAGCATGAGCAGTGTCAGCAGTACATCTGAATTGCTTGGGCTTGACCTGCATAAAGGACTGAGTTCAAGCTACCGGAAGCTGCAGCATATGTACGGTTCCGGTGTTACTGAAAACAACGGGGAGATGTTTAACTCTTGACATAAGCATCTGTTGGTGGCATAAACCCGCCTGCGAGCAGGAAATGATAAGTACATGATATTTATATAAAAAGGAGATATACAGTGAATCAGCACAATGCACAGGAAAAGAAACTGAAAAGTGACATCCATGACAAGAACGAAATTCGCAAAGAGCTTGCATTCAGTTTGAATCAGCTTCACAGCTGGCAGGAGAAACTGACAACCATCAAAAACGTTCGTAAAGAAAAGAAGCTTGGCCGCACAGTGGTGCGCTACGCCAACTACATACACGAGCTGAAGCTGTTCCTTACTCCTGTTCTTGACGAACTGGAGAACAGAATCAAGGCAGAGATGGACTTCAGCGTTGACGAGATAAAGCAGTTCAGAGCAGAAATAAAGATGGAGACAGAACAGGCTGCACAGGCAAGGGTTGCATTTGAGAATGCGAAGAAGCTTCTTGAAAGCACAGAGGAAGACAAGCAGACAGAGCCTGAAGCTCTTGCGGCTGCGAAGCAGGCTTACAGCAAAGCGTTCAAAGCTTTCAGACTTGAGAAGGCAGAGCTTGAAGAGGCAAAGAAGGAACTGGCAAGTGAGCTTGTGGATCGGGAAGTGTTCAAGTACGAGCTGAAGAGAATAATGATCGAGCGACACTTCATGGCAGAGGTGTAGAGACCCGGTGGAAGTTTTTCCCGAGAAGAAAATAATAAACAGGGCGCTGCTGACAGCAGCGTCCTGTGTTGTTTTAAGCATCCCATTCATTGCTGCAGGGAAGAGTCTCGGTATTTTTCTTCCGGTTATAGCCGGTGGCGGAGCCATGTATTTTTTTATGTACACCCATCGCTATCGCAGAAGGGAAAAGGTTGTTTCAGCCGGTCTTAGCCCGGGAGTAAAAAAGACACTTGTAGAGAAGGTAACCTTTTACAACGATCTTTCCCCTGAAGACAAAGCTGTCTACGAGTCCAACATCGCTATATTTCTTTCAGAGCATTCGATCACCGGTGTTGACGGAATCGAGATTACAGACGAAGTAAGAACTCTTGTTGCTGCTTCAGCGGTAAGGCTTACATTCAGAAGGCCAGGGTGGGAGTACTACAATTTCGGTGAGATCCTGATCTACCCCGGGGGGTTCTCGCCAGAGGGAAACTACTCTACAAATAGTCAGGGTGGTTTTACTGCTGCGGGAATGGTGCATTCTCAGGGTGGAGTTATTCTGTCTCTTCCGCATCTACTGAACAGTTTTACCCACGACAACGATGGATTCAATGTTGGCTACCACGAGTTCGCACACGTTCTTGATGGCAGAAGACCGGACGGGATTCCCGATGAGCTCAGTCTTGGCAGCTACAAACCGTGGGCCCAGGCCATGCAGACCGAGTTTGAAAAAGTGCACCATCACCATTCAATACTAAGGGACTATGCCGGGACGAATCCAGCAGAGTTTTTTGCCTGTTCTGTAGAGTACTTCTTCGAAAAACCAGACAAGATGAAAGCGCGGGCTCCTGAAGTTTACAAACAGCTCTGTGAATTCTTTGGCCAGGATCCAGAACAAGATCAATAAAACAGTCAGTTCTTCTTGCCTGATGACCCGGGCTTCTTAAGTTCTATACCGGCTTTGCACATAGGGCACTCTTCCGGAGACCAGCTTTCAGCTTTTACAGTAAGCAGGGCACGGTAGGGTGCATCGAGTTTCAACTGACCATCTGTTCTGTCTACCAGGAGGCCCACCATTTCCACAGTGGCATTCAATCCGTTCAGAACATCAATTGCTTCACGGACACTTCCCCCGGTTGTAACAACATCTTCAACAAGAAGAACCCTGCTGTTTTCAACAATACTTCTGAACCCTGACCTGATACCCATTTTCCCGTCTGTATCCCTTTGCAGAAAGGCAAAGGGCTTGCCCATTGCGTACGCTGCGGCGAAGCCAAAAACAATAGCACCGAATGCAGGAGCACAGACTACATCAAAGCTGTCTTTTACATCGGCCATCTGCTCAGCTGTCATTCTTCCCAGCTCCATCACCAGGTCGGGGCGGCGAGCCACTTTGATTTTCTCGAAGTAGAGCTTTCCATGTCTTCCCGAGGTGTACCTGAAGTGTCCTTCCAGAAGAGCGTCACACTCAGATAGTATTCTCAGCACTTTGCTGCTGTCCATGGTATCCTTTCATCTGTGGGTAGTGTATTGTCAGGGGCTGAAACTGAACGGAAGCTGAATCGGAAGGGGGCCTTCGCTAGAGTCTACACTGCCGAAGCGCCACTGCTCAATTGAACTGATCAGTTCCAGCTCAAAAGCCTGATTGTACATATTGGAAGAGACTATTTCCACATCGGACACCCGGCCGCTGGGCTGTATGATCATGGCAACATCGACCCTGCCCATAAGAAGAGGGTCGGTTCTGAGGTGCTTGTTGTACACATACATCACACTTCCGCGCTTCTCCGCAACAAGTTCCGCTATCTCTTCGGCAGTTCTTGAAGAGTAGCTTTCCGATCCGGTAACACTAGGAGTACTTACAGATGAGATATCGGAAAAGACCATAATATCTCTGCCCATAGCCTCTGCCTGAGCGGCAATACCTGACGACACTAACCCTGACCTTCCTCCGGTAGATCCGGCAAGACCAATGTTTGTTCCTGTTCCACTGGTAAGGGTGCCGCTGCTGTTCAATGCTGTCATATCAATTCCGCCTCCACCGGAGAGCATGGCAATAAGGTCGGCGGTGCTTTGAGGCGAAGATGAACCTGTTCCGGTGTCATCTGCAACATGCTGACTCGATGTTTCATCCTGGGGGTGTAGGAGCGGGGAGAGAACTTCTTCAGAAGTTTCAGTAGTTTCTTCAATGGTAGGCGGATTTTCTGTGCCTCCTGAAGCGGATTCAGACTGCGAAACAGCATCAGGCAGAGAGCCGGCACTGGCAACTGCAACTGCAGACTGATCCGGAAGAATATCCAGATCGAATTGAAGTATATGGCTGAATCCCGGCTGTGCTTCCAGAGTGTAGTATTCTGTTACAAAACCCACCTGATAAACATCTACCTCGTATTCATTTCCACCAAGGAGACCGTCAAGCATAATTGGGGTAACACCCATGAGCTGACCGTCAAGAGTAACGAAGGCACCTGCCGGTTCACTTCTCACCATTGCAGAAGCCATGATACTGTTCCTGACACTATCGAGAACGGCCTGCAGCCTGGGGTTTGCCCGGGGGCTTAAATCGTAGTAAACATCCAGATGAAGAAGTTCAGAGTATGCCTCTTCAGCAGCGCTGCTGTTGCCCATGGCGTAGTAGGAACTGCCCAGCCTGTCCCACGCTCTGAGTTCTTCATCAAAAGACAGCGATCCTGTACTGATCATCTGTTCCAGCGCGACTATAGCTCCGGGGATATCCCCCATGTTGTACAGCTCTATAGCTTCATCGACTGTGGAAACAGACACCAGCGAAACAACTGCCAGAAAACAACTGAACAGAATATCCCCCTTGTTTTACCCGGTCAAACACCCCCGTCATACCAAAAATCACCAAAATAACCATAAAAGTCAACAGTCTTCAATTCAGCTGCCTGTTTACCCGTGTTGTGAACTACCGAGTGTAAATACAGGCGGTTCTGCAACCTGTTTTATAGGATATACCCGTTCCCGGCTAATTTCATTCCCCGTATCGGTCACATACAACAAACCGGTGCTGTATTCCGCGTGTTGAGAAATGATCTGGCTTACCTGGTACTCTGTATACCCTAAGCTTTCGCATTCTGCTTGCTCTCCTGTGCCCCACATCGTTACTGGTTCAATTACATAGCATAAACCAGTGCCTTGCTGGAAAGCAGCAGAGCCAGTGACCGAGGGCGTCCCAAACGTTAGTTTGGAAAGCAGCAGAGCCAGTAACTGAGGGCGTCCCAAACGTTAGTTTGGAAAGCAGCAGAGCCAGTAACCGAGGGCGTC
>CAZRXU010000035.1:4688-11687 GCA_964604135.1 uncultured bacterium
GCCAGTAACCGAGGGCGTCCCAAACGTTAGTTTGGAAAGCAGCAGAGCCAGTAACCGAGGGCGTCCCAAACGTTAGTTTGGAAAGCAGCAGAGCCAGTAACTGAGGGCGTCCCAAACGTTAGTTTGGAAAGCAGCAGAGCCAGTGACCAAGGGCGTCCCAAACGTTAGATAGACATAATATGCGCGTATTATCGTCAAATAGTGCTGCTATCCGCGCTGCCGTCCGGGACGCTCTCGCTATTACTCAGGTTGCTTTTGTCTTCAAATCCGCACGCATTCTGCCTCGATCCTGTGGTGCAACTGCACAGTGCATATTGTCAGATATGCTCCTAGGGAACAATTCCAACGGGAATCGGGTATATTTGGGTGTATGCATCTGTTTTTCTGCTAATTTCCGGAGGTGATAATGAGAGTTTTCAGAAGTAGGGTTGTGATGATATCTGTTGTCGCACTGATGCTTGCAGGGTCTTCTTGTATCTTTGCCCCCAAAGGCAAGGAAAACGGTGAAGTTTCAGATTACTATTCTCCCGTGGACACACCTGAAAAACTTTTGTCTAACTTCCAGCTGGCCTACCAGACGAAGAACCTCGATGCTTACATGGACTGTCTTCATGAAGAGTTTGAGTTTAGGCTTCTGGAGGTAGACTGGGCAGATTACACAGGCAATGGTGAAATCGATGAGTCTTGGGGGCGCGATATGGAAGAGAGCTACACAGGAAATATGTTTGCAAGCAGCAAAGCAGAGGTTATTGAACTCACTCTCGATGGAAACACGCAGACTGTGTGGTATGGAGACTCAACCGGAACTACACTTCAACTGGTGAAATCTTTTGATCTGAAAGTTTATTACTACGACCCTATCGGGGAAGTACAGGGTTCCCACGCTCTTGGAGATGCAGTTTTCCTGTGCAAACCGAATGCAGAGGGTAACTACCAGATCTGGCGCTGGATAGATCAGTCCGAGACTTAATGGTATCAGCTGTACTGTTCTCTATCGTACTGAATGGTTTGCTGCCTGCCAGGGGGCTGTACTGGGTTGTTTTCAACGACAGAGGGCCTTCTGTCGAGCAGAGGCTTGAGGCTGTTTCCAGCGAAATTGCCGCTGGGCCATCTTTACACAGAAGGTCTGTCGCTGGTTGCGTCCAGGCGGATGTATACGACTTGGTTCCGTACAGCGATTACATAGCTCAGGTTGAAGCTGTCAGCATGCGGCCTGTTCGAACATCCTCCAGGTATTTGAACGCAGTAAGTGTTGTACTTTCTCATGACGAGATAGCATCTCTTCTTGAAAAGCCCTTTGTAAAAGAAATCCGCCGGGTTGGTGTTTCCACCTTTACGCCAGAAGAAGAAGTACCAGCTCCTGATGCTTACGGGTTGTCAAGGTCTCAACTTGAACAGGTAAACATTCTGGCTCTGCACCAGCGCGGATGGACAGGGGGCGGTGTTACAATCGGCATGCTTGACTCAGGCTTCGAGACTGTCCATCCATGTTTTCAATCCATCAATCTCATAAATTCCTGGGACTTTGTGAACAATGACAGTATCGTTGGGCGGGAAACAGGAGATCCGCCGGATCAGCCTTCGCATGGAACGAAAACTCTTTCCACAATTGCCGGTTATCAGCCCGGTTATTTCGTAGGCGGATCCTTTAATTCGTCATTTATTCTTGCAAAAACTGAAGATATTAGCGATGAATACCCCCAGGAAGAAGATTTCTGGGTAGCAGGTCTCGAGTGGCTTGAAGCTGAAGGTGCTGATCTTGTAAGCAGTTCTCTGGGGTACATAAACTGGTACGAGCCGTGGCAGCTGGATGGTAACACAGCGGTAACAACCATAGCAGCCGATATCGCTGCCTCCAGAGGTCTTGTGGTTTGGAATTCCGCAGGAAATGATGGCCCCGGTGAAACAACCCTTGTTGCTCCGGCAGACGGAGACTCTGTGTTTGCCGTTGGTGCCGTGGATGGGGCAGGAGTAATTGCCGAGTTTTCAAGCCACGGTCCCACTGCAGATGGCAGAATCAAACCCGATGGCTGTGCTCGCGGCTTTAACTCGGTGTTTGCATCTTTTGGAGGAACAGGATATTCCACCGGTGTTGGTACCAGTTTTGCCGCACCGCTGGCTGCTTCAGCAGCAGCGTGTATTGCCTCTGCCCATTCAGAGTGGGGCATGATGAGGGTGTATGAAGCTCTAAGAGCAACAGCCGACAGACACAACAGCCCAGACAACGCATACGGATACGGCATTTTGAATGCTCTTGCAGCAGTAAAACACCGATCTGTTATAGGCCAGGTTCGCAGAAGTGATACTGGTGAACCTGTTGTGCAATGTACGGTTCAAGTATCCATGGAATCAAGTGCTCCTGTTCAAGCTGTAACAAACGATATGGGCTATTTTGCAGTGGAGCCGGGCAGTTTAGGTAACTTTTCAGTAACCTGCACAGGTATTCAGGGAACACCAATTCCTGCTAAGGGTGTTCTGGGGGAATACGGGGTTGAGGTTGCAGTTTACATTGATCCGTTGAACTCTTCCCGGCCGCCTTCTGTTTACCCGAACCCTTCTTCCAGCGATTTTTACATAGGGTTTGATGTAACCGACACTGTTTCAGATGTCTCTCTTTCGATATTCTCTCTTGCAAATGAAAGAGTTTTTTATCGGGAAAGAACTTCTGTATCTCCAGGTTGCTACAGAGCTCCCGTTGAAGGCCAGGCTTTTTACTGGAACGGTTTGAATAAAGACGGTGAGCCTGTTGCTTCCGGTCAGTATATTGGGCTTCTCAAAACAGGTGAATCGGTTGATTTGCTGAATCTGGCTCTTGTAAGGGGCACGGAAGAGGATTGATTTGAACAACAGACTGGTAAGAATTCTTATGCCCATGGCGGTAATTGCCGGCCTGGCGTATTTCGGTGTCATTGATCTTTCCCTGCTTCCCATGGATGATCCGAACTTTCAGGCCACCCTGGCAACAATTGGCATCTACATGATCTGGTCTGTTCTGGAAAGTGTTCGCGGTACCGATTCATCAAGGCTCACTCTTTACGCAGTGCTTCTTGTCAGCGCTCTTGACTCTTTCCTTTTAGAACTGACCAGTTTTTCCGGCCACATGTATCTCCGGTGGGCAGGTGTAGCTCTTCTTTTCTTCGGTTGTCTTGTCAGACTTCTGGCACTGAAAACCGGCAACACAATGCTTCTGCGTCTTGGCAGAATAGGTCAGCAACTGGGCGTTGCTCTGGGTCTTGGTTCCATTGCGGGAACAGTTGTGGCTGTTTTCCCAGGTATTCCTTCATCCCTTCGGGAAGAAATTTGATGAAAGCCCTGGTTCAGCGGGTATCAGAAGCTGAAGTTTCAGCGAAGGGTATTGTCAGTGGAAAGATAGGCAGAGGTCTTCTTGTCTTTGCCGGTTTCAGAAAAGAAGACACACCCAAAGAACTTCAGTGGATGACAGAAAAACTTACAGGGCTCAGGATATTTCCCGATGACAGCAGCAACATGAACAGGTCAGTGAGGGATGTTTCAGGTGAGATACTTGTTGTTAGCCAGTTTACCCTGCATGCCGACACAAGAAAAGGCAAACGCCCCAGCTTTGTCAAGGCTGCCGATCTTGAAACTGCCGGTATTCTTTACAGGCTGTTTGTTCAGATGATCAGGGAAACAGGCATTCCTGTTGCAGAAGGCATATTCGGTGCCCACATGGATGTTCATCTGATCAACAACGGTCCGGTAACTGTAATGGTTGATTCTCCACTGGAAAGTTCAGTTGGCAGATGAGTTTCTGGTATCCTGTAGAAACTGAACTTGTGCTCGCCAGCAAATCTCCAAGAAGAACTGAAATCCTTGAACTTGCAGGGATTCCACACAGGGTGTTTCCTTCAACTGTTGAAGAAAAACATTTGGATGGGTGTCCTGCAGATATTGTTGTACACTGGGCTCGGGAAAAAGCTGCGAATGTGGCTTCCGGTTTTCCCGATTATCCGGTACTTGGTGCGGATACTATGGTATTTCAGGACAATGTTCTGCTGGGCAAACCATCGGACACTGAACAGGCTTTTGAAATGCTCAGTTCTTTGTCCGGCAGGTGGCACACAGTGTACGGAGGTGTGGCTCTTGTGTGGCACAGCAGGAAAATTGCCTTCTCCTTTTCTCAGTCTACCAGGGTAAAGTTCAGAGAGCTTTCTGAAGCGGAAATAAAGGCATACATTGATACTGGAGAGCCTGTGGACAAGGCAGGAGCATACGGTATTCAGGGTTATGGCTGCGTACTGGTTGAAAAGGTAGAAGGCTGTTACTTCAATGTAATGGGGCTTCCGGTTTCCCGATTTCTAGAGAAGTTCAGAAATTTCCTTCTTCAATAAAAAACGGAGGCGCCTCAGCGCCCCCGTTAATAACCCTGTGCAGGTTAAGCTTATCTGACAACTGCTACAGACTCTGTAACACTCGCACCATCATTGGTGGAAAGCCTTACCAGATAAATACCTGATTCATCAACAGTGATGTCTTGCATCTCATTGATGGAACCGGAAGAAACCAGTCTGCCTGCGATGTTGAACACCTCAACTGTTCCTGCATTGTTTTCCGGTACAGAAGCAGCAACACTGAAGTTGCCGTTTGATGGGTTGGGTCCAACAGAGAGAAGAAGATTGTCGTTGTTGTTCCAGCCTGCATCCCCTATTCCCGTTTCAATATCAAGAAATTTAGCCCAGTTGCAATTTTCAACTTCATGCTGCTGATCCTGATAGCGGCACTGAACGAATGTAGCGAGGTGGAGTTCGTCAACATTCCAGGTTGAATTAATGGTGTAATCTGCACTCACAAAGATGGTGTCTGGGTACGGTCCTTCAAAAACAAGCTCTTCTCCAAAATGGCCGCATACATTATCGCGGAATGCCTGTTCGAATGTGGAACTGCTCCAGAGTCCGGCACCTGGAACGTTGTCTTCAACTATTATCGGCCACAGCATCATGGGAACTGTCCACTGCGGGTCTTCTTCGGCGATGATTCTGAAGCTTAGGGTTCCAGAGACAGCATCACCGTTTCTTGCCACATCAATTGCGATGATTGCAGGAACTGCAAGACGCTGATCGTAAGAACTCTGAAAAGTGGCAGTATTAGCGTTGATTATGCCGTCTATTTTGTAGTAGGGCACGCCAGATACACTGTACTGTGCTCTGCGTACATTCTGATCTGCTTTATTGGCAAGGTAAATAGGGTCGTTGGCTGCAGGCCAGTGTACATGGGGTCTGATAACACACAGCCTGCCGGAAGGCAGATTGGCATTAATGAAATTGTTCAGCTGGGCTTCATAGCTCCAGCAGGGGCCGCAACCACAGTTTGTGAAGTCTTCAAACAGAACAATCCTCTCTGCAGCTATCGACAGCGATACCAGCATTACCAACACAAGAAAAGCGAATTTCATTTCTTCTCCTTTCAGAAGAATGCCAAGGCGTGAATGGGAAGCCTAAAATAAAAGTGTTTTACGAAATAAGCAAGCTCTAGGATAGTGTCCAGTTATTTCATTCCAAAAAATAGCCTCATCTGCGTGGAACCCTTCCAGCCTGTATCCGTGTTGACAATTCAAGGGTATGTTCCTATAAATTGAACCCGGTTTTGAGTGGAGAGGTGTCCGAGTTGGTCGAAGGAGCACGGTTGGAAACCGTGTGTGGCGTCATGCGTTACCGAGGGTTCGAATCCCTCCCTCTCCGCCATTGCTGGAAGGTGAAGGGCTCCGAATAGAGGGCGGTCCGCTCCTTCCCTGTACCCTCGCTCGGCTTTGACCCTGTGTAAAAAAGATTACACTGTTGAATTGAATGTAAATAAATACATAACTGGGGGTGCTTCTTATGGCCGATGCTTTCACAAGCGAAACTTACAATGCATTATGCAGAGATGCGGAGGGTTACCTCGCCCGCGGTTTGGCAGAGCAGGCCAGAGAACTGCTTCTGAAAGCAACCAGTTTGATTGGAACCAGGTCCAGGGCAAGAAGTCTTCTTGCCGATGCATGTATGCAGCTTACCCTGTGGGATGAGGCAAAAGCTCAGCTGGAGGCTCTTGCCACTCTTGAAGTCGATAATGTTTTTACCCATTTCAGGCTCGGGCAGGTGCTCGAGGAAACAGGTGAGTACGAACTGGCAAGAGATAATTTTCAGGTTGTTCTTGATATGAATCCCGATCATCATGGCGCAAAGGTTTCTCTTTCCCGTCTCGATAAGATTTCAGAAATGTCTTCTCCTTCTGAAGCAAAGGGCGGTCTTAGCGAGGGGCAGCAGGTGTTTGCAGATTCTGCCGTGGGCGATGAAGTATTTGCCCGGGATTCTTCAGAAGGTATTGATGAACTGCTGAATACCATTGGCATGGGAGACAAGAAAGAAGTTCCCGGTGTAGATGATCTTCTCGACTCCATAGGAATGAGTCGCGACGAGGAGAAGAAGCAGGAAAAACCGGCAGTTGACTTTGCCTCAATATTCGGAGGCTCATCGGAAGGTGAAACTGTACCGGGCGGGGAGAATCCGCTTTCCGGTGTTTTTAACAGCGACACCGCCGATGAGACCACTACAGAAACAACCGATCCGGGAACAATGTTTGGAGGCGATTCGTCTTCTGAGCCCGATGACCCTGCTGAAAGTGAAGAAGCTGCTACATCAGATTCGTCTGATGTAGATTTGAGTGCTGTGTTTGGCAGCAGTGAGACGGAAACGGCGGAACCACCAGCAGAGCAGAAGTCACCTCTGGGCACATCGGTGGGCGTTGAGGGTATTTTTGGTACAGCTGCGCAGTCGCAAGAGCCAGTTGTCGTTGAAGAAGAATCTGAAGCCACTCCCAGCGTTGATCTTAACTCCGTATTCGGGGCAGCGGATTCAGAAACACAAGAGCAGGAAACTGTTTCTGTCGAAGAGCCGCCTGCCGTGGTTGAAGAAGAAGAGGAAACAGGGCAGGAAGACACAGTTGAAACAGCCCCGCCTGAAGTTGCGGAGCAGCCGTCTGATTCATCCGCAAACCTCGATGACA
>CAZRXU010000035.1:11787-23211 GCA_964604135.1 uncultured bacterium
TATTCAGCGGCGAAGAGCAATCAGAGGAAACTGTTCCTGTTGAAGAGCCGCCTGCCGTGGTTGAAGAAGAAGCAGAGGAAACGGGGCAGGAAGACACAGTTGAAACAGCCCCGTCTGAAGTTGCGGAACAGCTGTCTGATTCATCCGCAAACCTCGATGACATATTCAGCGGCGAAGAGCAATCAGAGGAAACTGTTCCTGTTGAAGAGCCGCCTGCTGTGGTTGAAGAACAATCACAAAATGAAGGTATTGTACCGGAAGAAACAGGGGAGCAGGAAATTCAGAGCAATGACGAAACTGATTCGACAGAAACGGAAACGTCTTCCATGGCTGCTGATAGAGCTGCCGATCTCAATGCCATGTTTAGCGGAGATTCTACAGAAGAGGAATCCGAAGAGGGCAAAGAAGCAGATCTGCCGGATGAAACTGCTGCAAGTCATGAAGAAACGGAAGCTCGGGAAGAATCTGTCGAAGAGAATGCTGAAGAACCGCCGGCAGAGATCGTGGTTGAGGTGCCTGTTGTTCCAGAGAGTCAGGAGCAGGAATCTGAAGAGAAACCTGAAGTTGAGCAGATTAAACAGTCTGTTTCTGAGGGCGGAGAGGCCCGTTATACTCTTCTTCCGGGGAATGACAGTGCACTCTGCGTGTTAAAACTTGATACAGGTAGTGTACGGGTAATCAGAGGTCTGGTTGTGGCAATGGATGGTTCCCTTTCCCTTGATGGAGTAATTCTTTCCGGCAGGGGGATGGCCTGGATGGGGCAGGGAAATCTTTCTCCTGTTGTTGTGAAATACACAGAAGGTATGACTGTTCGTATCGACAGGGTTGCAGTAAGATCAGACGGGCTGTTGCGGGAAACATGCGGTATTGGGTCTGTGCCGTCCCTGTGCACACTCAGTGGAAAAGGAGATAATATTCTCTTGTTTGTCTCTGGCAGGGTCAAGAAACTTCCGGTATCACAGGGCTTAAGAGTTCGGGGAGGCAGTGTGGTTGCCGCAGATCCCGGTGTTGTTTTTGAAGAGGTAGATTCGGAATTTCTTTGTGTATCAGGCGAGGGGATGTTGACAGTTACCGCTTAGTGGTAATTCTATTATCAGGGGTTATGTGGGGATGTAGCTCAGTTGGAAGAGCGCTGCCTTCGCAAGGCAGAGGCCGGCGGTTCGATTCCGCTCATCTCCACCAGAACTTTATGAAACGGTGTAATTAATGAAACGCCATTCGGGTGATCAGACAGGTGCCGTGTGCGGTGTAGCGTGGCAGCTTCAAAATGGTCGAAGCCGCATTCAACGGGGTATGGTTGCCGACGGGTTCAGGGGTGAGTACCCCTATGCCGGTGTTGTTGTTGTAGCGGAGAACCGGGTTACGGAAGATGATTCTTCAGCTTCAATTGCCGTTGAAACAGTAAGGGATGTTTTTGCCGAGGGTGTTGCCTTTGGAGTGGAAGATGCGCTGATCGATTCTCTCATCGAAGCGGCAGAAAGTATAAAAGACAAAAAACTATCTGGATGCAGCGTTGCGGCCATTGCTTTCAGCGGAACCCATGTATGGTATGCATCCGCAGGCAACTGCAGAATTTACAGAATAGATTCAGATGGTATTGAATGCATTGTTCTCGATCAGTCAAGTGCTTCTGATACAGTAATGTCTTCTGACCACGCAGACTACAGCAAAAAGGTAAAGGAGTTGAGATGGTGGCTTGGAAGCTCTTTGCCTGGCAAACCTGTTACTGGTCATTCCCGTATCAGGCGCGATACAACATACCTTGTTCTTACTTCGGGTAGCTGGATTCAGTTCGAAAACAGCGCTTTTGCTGTACACACAAAGTCGATAAAGAAAACTCTTGCTGGGTGGCTTTCCTCTCTCTCTCGGGATTTGAAACTGGCATACAGGAGGCAGGGAGGTGCTTTAGGGGCTGTTTCGGGTATGAAAAGCGAAGGTGGAAGTTCTGTGTCATGGAGGTCGTGGTCTTTTGTGGCTGTTGTTCTGGGTTTGATTGGTTTTCTTGTTTTCGCCAACCCGTTTTCTTCCAGGTCGGGTGATGAGGAGAAAACAGATCTGTTCTCGCCGGAATCGGCAGAGCAGATTGTGCAGCCAATTCTGGAGGATACATTACTGCTTGCTGCAGACAGTGCCGGCTTATCGGGAATGTTCACCACAATTGCAGATAGCCTTGCAACCGAAATACCCGATTGCGAAGATATTACCTCTGAGCTGCCTCTGCAGGTGGTTCAGGCAGGGGGGGAGGTCTCTTTGTTAAATCCAGACTCATTTGCTGTTAGTCTGAACGCTGAGCCCGACCTCCAGTGGGAGAATTTTACTTCCGGTATCTACGCTGTCCGGGGGGATACTGCTTCGACCGTTCTTGCTCAGGCAATCAGTTCATCGTACCCGGAGCTCGAGATCGTGGAAGTTGACCGTATTGTTACAGTAAGGGAGAATGGTGTAGCTGAGTCCGCCAGGTGGCTGGCTTCGCTTTCCAAGGAAAGTGCAGAGGGTACAGTTGTGGTTGTGGAAACAACCAGCAGCGTTGCAGGCGGTGCAGAGTGGATAAGAAAATACCCGGTGTTTATAAACGGTAACCGGGAAGACCGTGCCGGAGAGGCTGGCGGTTTTGTTGGGGATTCTCTCCCAGGGCTTCCATCTCTAAGAAACCCACGTTGTTACAGAATGGTTGTTGTTCTCTGAACAACAGAGACTTGAAAAATTCTAATATTTTATCTATCTTTGCGTGCCGGTCACTCTAGATGGGGAGCTAGCGGTGCCCTGTACTCGCAATCCGCTACAGCGGGGTCGAACACCTGGCGCGGCTTTGTTCTATAAGGTGCTCTTCAAACACTGGTTTAGCAGGCAGAACCCGCGCGGCGCAGCTCCGCGAACCCGGTCAGGGCTGGAAGGCAGCAGCCGTAAACGGAATGCTGCGGGTGATGCGGACCATTTTGTTTGTGCTTTTGTTTGATTCGCTTTGCAGAGCTTGTCAATCCAGGTTGAGTGACCGGTACAGAAAGCGACCTTCAGTTGCAGACAGGAGGGTATGTTGAGTTATCTTGTGTTCGCGCGAAAATGGAGACCGCAGACTTTCAGTGAGATTATTGCCCAGGAGCATGTAACGAAAACTCTTCGCAACGCCATAGAAAAAGAGCGTCTTGGGCACGCATATCTGTTCACCGGCCCCAGAGGTGTGGGTAAAACTACAACTGCCAGAATACTGGCCAAAGCTCTGAATTGTGTCAACGGGCCAACTCCAGACCCCTGTATGCAGTGTGAAGCCTGCGGAAGAATAGCAGCAGGCAACCACCTTGATGTGCTTGAAATAGATGGTGCAAGCAACAGGGGTATAGACGAGATAAGAGACCTGCGGGAAAAAGCAAGGTATACAGCTGCTGAGGGCGGGCACAAAATCTACATAATTGATGAAGTACATATGCTTACCAGGGAAGCATTTAACGCTCTTTTAAAAATACTTGAGGAACCACCTGACAAAGTAATATTTATCTTTGCGACCACTGAACCCAGAAAGGTGCCAGCCACAATTCTAAGCCGCTGCCAGAGGTTTGATTTCAGAAGAATACCTTCCTCTATTATGGCTGAGTACATCAGAGAAGAGGCTGGCAAAGAGAATATATCAATTGATTCCAATGCTCTCAGCCTTGTGTGCAGAGCGTCCGGCGGAAGTATGAGAGATGCCCTTTCCATTATGGATCAACTTGTCAGCTTTTCCGGAAAAGAGATTAGGGGAGAAGCGGTTACCAGGTTGCTAGGCCTGGTGGAGGCAGATCTGCTTGCTGATATTGCCAGTGCCGTTCTTCATTCCAGGGGCTCAGATGCACTTGATCTTGTTCAGGATGCACTGGTTCGCGGATACAGCATTGAAGAGCTCATTGCCGCACTGGTTGGTTTTTTAAGAAATCTTCTTCTGTCCGCTGCCGGGGCGGAAAAGGGTATTACCGATCTTTCAGACAGTGAGATTGTTCTTGTACAGCAGACAGTTGCCGGTGTTTCCGATGTGCATGTACTGAATGTCTTAAGGCTTGTTGCCGGGGCATCGAATCAGATCCGGTCGGGAGCTTCTCCCAGAATATCACTTGAAGCGGCTCTGATAACGGCGTCCAAGCTTGGTATCGCATTTGGAATTGAAAGCCTGCCACCGGTGACAGAAAAAGTTGCTGTGGCAGCAGTGGGCTGTGTACACACGAATAATGGTGATTCCTCAGAAGCTGCAGAGCAGAACAAAGGGGGTGCTGCAGACAGTAATGCAGGCCCGGCAGATATTCCAGACGATGCAGAATTGTCTGCAAGCGCAAAGGAAGACGCTGTGGATGAACCACACGGTAATAACGAAAAGGAAAAGGAGAATTCTTACGTTAGAAAGATCTCCGGTCTGTTTGATATGATCCCTGAAAACAGGTAGGGACAGGTGAAAAAATGAACCGACAGATGAAGAAAATGATGGCCCAGGCCCAGAAAATGCAGCAGAATATGATGAAAGCCCAAGAGGAACTGGCTCAGGAGAGAGTTGAAGGTTCATCCGGTGGCGGAATGGTGAAAGTTACTGTTACCGGGCAGTCCGATGTGGTGGCCGTAAAAATATCCCCAGAGGTGGTAGACCCGGAAGATGTAGAGATGCTTGAGGATATGATACTGGCAGCTGTTCATGATGCAGTTGAAAAAAGCAAAACAGTTGCGGAAAAGAAAATGGGTAGTCTGGGAGTTCCAAGCGGGTTGGGAGGGCTGATGTGAAAGAGTCCGTTGTTGACTCTCTCGCTTTTGCCCTGGGCAGGCTTCCAGGCATAGGAAAGAAAACAGCACTCAGGCTGGCCTTTGCTCTGGTAGACAACAGACAGCTTGCTTCAGATCTTTCAACTGTTCTTGCGGAAACGGCAGCAGGTGTCAGGGAATGTGTATTGTGCCGGAATCTTACAGACGAAGAAGTTTGTGAAACATGTCTCGACAAGTCCCGCCAGAACACAATCTGTGTTGTTCACACACCTGCAGATCAGAGGTCTATGGAAGATACAGGGCTTTACCGCGGGTATTACTTTGTTCTTCACGGAAGCCTTGCTCCCCTTGACGGTACAGGGCCTTCCGATCTTGGAATACCCCTTCTGGTAGAGAGAGCAACAAGTATGGATGCCACAGAGGTTATTCTGGCTCTTGATTCCACCACTGAAGGTGAAGCTACCTGTGCGTATATTGCCAATCAGCTTGAAACGAAGAATATCAAGGTAACACAGCTTGCCCGCGGTCTGCCTCCGGGGGCTCTTGTTGAGTTTGCTGACTCTCTCACTCTTTCCCAGGCACTTAAAGGCCGCCGCGGCTACTGATGGCTCTAAACTGGCCCAACAGGCTGACAATAGCAAGAATTGTTATGGCACCTGTGGTAATGATTCTGCTTCAGGTTGGAACATCCGGGGCGAGGTGGGCCGCTTTATCCGTGTTTGTAACTGCAGCACTCACAGATATGGTCGATGGTTATCTTGCCAGAAAGTACGGCTGGATATCAAATCTGGGAAAGTTTCTGGATCCTCTGGCAGACAAACTTCTTGTGTGTCTGGCGTGGATAGGCCTTTCCGAGCTGGGGCTGGTTCCCCAGTGGACAGTTTACATAGTTGTGGGCAGAGAACTGCTTATCTCTGGCCTCAGATCCATTGCAGCATACGCGGGAGTTCTTATAATGCCGTCGGGTATGGGAAAATGGAAAGCCGCAGTGCAGATGTTTTCAGTTTCATACTACATGCTTCTGTCTGTACTTAATCTCGAGGCTATCCCCCGTTCGGCATCCTTTGTTGGAGAAGCTGCAATGTGGGTCGCTCTGGTGCTTACGGTTGTTTCGGCAATTCACTACTTCTGGAGAAACAGAAATATCCTGCAGAGGCTGGGAATGTGAACACTGTAACAAGGCTCTGGCACCTGAGGTTTGTGCGTTTTTTCGGAGGAGCAGTTGCAACAACCCTGGGAACGGGGTTCTTTCCTTTGGGCCCCGGAACGGTTGGCAGCCTTGTGGCAGCAGTGGCTTTCTACTATTCGCCTGTCAGCACGCTGGCTCTTTTACCGTTTGTTCTTGTTCTGGGCTGGATCGGATGCGAGGCTGGCAGAAAGCTGTGGGGGGAAGACCCTTCAATTGTTACAATAGATGAGGTTGCCGGAACCTGGATCGCCTGTCTTGCTTCTCCTCCTTCGTGGGGCATAAAGGGTATTGCTACTGCGTTCATTCTGTTCAGAGTATTTGACATAGCAAAGCCATGGCCGGTGAACAGGCTTGACGAAATGAAAAACGGAATTGGAATTCTGCTCGATGATGTTGCCGCCGGGCTCATGGCGGCAGCAGTGATATTTATCGCACACCTGGCAGGTCTTTGATGCTTCCTGAGGCAGTACTGATACTTGTTGGAGACGAGCTTTTAAGCGGAAGAACCAGAGATGTAAATCTGTACCGCTTTTCCGGTTTGCTCGCAGAAATGGGTTTTCCCGTTGTTCATGCGGAAGTTGTTCGAGACAAGCAAAGTGAAATAGCTGCTGCAGTAAAGAGTGCTGTGGAAGACGGCAGGGTTGTTGTTGTTACCGGAGGTCTTGGGCCCACCGATGACGATATAACTGTTTCGGCTGTTGCAGAGGCTTTTGGTCTTCCTGTCTCCAGATCGCCTGTTGCGGAAGAAATGGTTAGAAAACAGCAGAAAAGGTACAGTTCCAGTTTGCCTGCCTCAGCGCTGAAGCAGGCAGATATTCCCCGGGGGGCCATTCCAGTGCTGAACCCGGTGGGAATAGCCCCTGGGTTGGTGCTTCCAGTTGGAAACGGAGTTGTCATCTGTATTCCGGGGGTTCCCTCCGAGTCTTCAGCTCTTCTGCCTCTGTGCCTTGCAGAGGCGGGAGTTATGCCACGCAAAGCAGAACTGATAAGGTTTATCAGAACATGGGGGCTGAAAGAGAACAATCTGTTCGATTCTCTTGCTGATCTGGCCGGGAAGCACAGCGTAGTTCCTGCGTTTCTTCCTTCACCTGGCAGAGTTGATGTAAAGGTAAGCGGTTCCGGTGCCGATGATTTTTGCAAAGATGCTATTAAGAAACTTGGCAGTAGAGTTTACTCCACCGTTCGCGATGAAACGCTTGAAGAGGCCCTTGGCAGGAAACTGATGAAGGCAGAGTTTGTTCTTGCAACTGCTGAATCCTGTACCGGAGGGGGCGTAGGCAGTGGTATCACAGCCATTCCTGGTGCGTCCCGGTGGTATGCTGGCGGGGTTATTACTTATTCCGACCGCCTGAAAACAGAGTTACTGGGTGTTCAGAAGCAAACCCTGCAGAATCACGGAGCAGTAAGCGAACAAACTGCTTTGGAAATGGCAAGAGGAATCAGAAGGGTAACACGTGCCCACTGTTCTTTGTCTGTAACAGGTATTGCTGGCCCTTCAGGCGGTACAGACCGGAAACCCGTTGGAACCGTGTGGACCGCCCTGTGCTGCGGCGACACCGAAAGAGCCTTCGTCTGGCATCTTGGCGGAAACAGGGAATCTGTCAGGGAGGGTGCCATCGCCAGAGCACTGGGAACTCTTTTCGAATTATTGTCGTGAGGCTGTTTGTTGCCCTGGAGCTTTCACGGGATTCCATACAGGCAGTGGAACTGTGGCGTAAACCGCTGACATGCAAGTATCCGCTGCTAAAATGGGTTTCTGGAGAGCAACTCCATGTTACCCTTAGGTTTCTTGGGAATTGCGATCCAGACGATGTGATATCTCAGATGAAGTCGCTTGCCCTGAGTGAGCTGTTGCCCGTTGAATACACCTTGTCAGACACCGGAAGGTTCGGAAAACCTCCGTTTGCAATATGGCTGTCGGGAATGTTCTCCAGCAGTTTGTTTACCATGGTTCGCCGTCTTGAGCAGATTTCAGGCGGTTACGGAAAAACGGATAATACCCGAAAATTCGTTCCTCATGTTACCATTGCAAGAGTGAAAACCGGTGTACAGTGCCCACAGCTGAAGTTTGACACCCCCATAGACGGAGTTGCACGGTCTGTCAGCCTGATTGAAAGCGTACCTGCACCGGGCGGGCCTGTTTATTCAACTCTCTACAGCGTTTCGTAGCGCACTGCTTTTTCGCTGTATATTCAGCATGTGAACAGGGTCTTGTCGGGGAAACATATGTTTACTATAATTGATTTCGATGGCAGGAGAAGGTCCCCTCATCAGGGTCACATCAGACTATTTGCTGAAAGGTGTTGCCATGGCAGACAGAAAAGGCAGTGAAGCAGGCAGAAAGAAGGCTCTCGACGCAGCCTTCATGCAGATTCAAAAAAAATTCGGTCAGGGTGCAATCATGAAACTCGGGGATGCTCCCGAAATGCAGGTAGAGTTTTTCCCCACAGGTTCGCTCTCTCTTGATATTGCTCTGGGTATCGGGGGGGTTCCCAGAGGAAGGGTTATCGAGATATTCGGCCCTGAAAGCAGTGGAAAAACAACCCTTGCGCTGCACATGCTTGCCAGTGCCCAGAAAGCAGGGGGAGAGGTTGCGTTCATAGATGCCGAGCATGCTCTCGACCCTGCCTATGCCGAAAAACTGGGGTTGAACATCGATAACCTGATGGTCTCCCAGCCCAGCAACGGCGAGCAGGCACTGGAAATAACAGAAACCCTTGTGCGCTCCAATGCAGTTGATGCCATAGTAGTCGATTCGGTTGCAGCACTGGTTCCCCGTGCCGAGATAGAAGGCGAAATGGGTGACAGTCATGTTGGGCTTCAGGCCCGCCTCATGAGTCAGGCGTTAAGAAAGCTCACCGGTGCAGTTTCCAGATCCAACTGTTCCGTGATCTTTATCAACCAGATCAGGATGAAGATTGGTGTGATGTTCGGTAACCCCGAAACTACCACAGGGGGAAGAGCCCTCAAGTTTTATTCAAGCCTCAGGCTCGATGTACGCCGGGTTGCTTCTATCAAAGATGGAGACGAAGTGGTTGGCAGCCGAACTAGGGTAAAAGTAGTAAAAAACAAAATAGCTCCGCCGTTCAAAAAGTGCGAGTTTGACATCATGCACGGTTATGGCATTTCAAGAACAGGCGAGCTTATTGATCTGGGTCTGGAAAAAGATATTGTTTCCAGGCGAGGAACATGGTATTCCATAAAAGGCACCCAGATTGGTCAGGGAAGAGAGAACGCCAGAAAATACCTTGCCGCCAATCCCGAGGCCGCAGACAGTCTTGAAGCTGAATTAAGAATAGCCTACGGGCTTGTTTCAGACGAGCAAATTGCCGACGGTACCCTAAAAATCCCGGAAGAGGCCCGGAAATAGAAACTGTTGCAGAGGTAAAAAAGATCAGAAGGGGCAGGGTGTGTGTTGCCCTGCCTTCAGGCATGTATATAGTGCCTGCCTCCAGTTCGCCGGAAGAGGGTTCGCCCGCCGACCCGCAGAAGCTCTCCGAACTTCAGAGAGAGTGCGTCAGAAATGATGTTCAGCCTTTTCTCGGCCATTCAGAGCGATCTTCCGGGCAGCTGCGGAAAAAGGTTCTTTCCCTTGGTTATTCCCCCGCAGTGGCAGACAGCACGGTAGCCTGGGCAGAAGAGTACGGCTTTGTAGATGACAGTCGTTTCTGTACAATGTTTATTGCATCGCGTTCCATGGGGCTGGCTGGGTTCAGAATGGAACTTGCAAGAAGGGGTGTTCCCGGGGAGGCTGTTGAAACAGCTCTTGCCTCAATCTCGGAAGGCGAAAGCATTCAGAGTATTGTTCAGAAGGTTTCAAGCAAGTACGGGCACCTTGAGAACCGTGAAACAGCAAGAAGGCGGGCACTGGCATGGCTCACGCGAAGGGGGTTCTCCGGTGAAACTATTCATCGTGTGTTGAAGGAGGCCTTTTGAAGAACCGTGGCAACCGCCTTTTCTGGACGGTTCTCGGCTCTACTCTGCTGGAAGAGCCCATTGGCAGTGATATCTCTGAACTTCCAGCTGTGATGCAGGATGCGCTGAATAATCCACCGCTGCTGCCGAGTGAAAGCGTAACTGTACAAGGTGATGATCTCCAGGGTAAAAGGGGAAGACACATATACACACATACGTGGAATACTCTGCGTGAAATGGGCTTCAGCCGACCGCTGCGGTGTGAAGTGTTTCCAGGAATAGATCTCTTTGTGCCATTTGTAAAGGGAAGGGTTGCAGTGCTTCCCCAGGGTTTCCAGAAAAGAATTCCCCATGTGCTAAGGGCATACGCACTGGTTGGCAAAAGTTCTGCCATGCGCTCCAAGGGTTATCACCTTGTGGTGTCTGCTGCCCTGTACCACGAAAGAAGTTGGGGCATTCTTTCCCGTGGCAGATGCTCTGTCTGCACTGTTGATAATCTGAGCCAGCTTATTACAGCACTTGACTTACAGCACTGAATTTAGCAGATTCCAGACCCCTTGGTACACGTGTGTTCCTGGGGGAGGGCAAGGATACACCCGGCGAAAGCCGAGGCCCCTGATAGCTGACAGCAAGGTAAGATTAAATAAAGAACCCAATCCCTTTTCGGAGGCTTAGATAGTGAAAACCTACTCTGCTAAAGCCGGTGAAATCAAAAGAGACTGGTGGCTGGTGGATGCCACTGACCAGACCCTTGGAAGACTCTCGGCTAAACTTGCCATGATACTGCAGGGCAAGAATAAACCGGTGTATACACCGCATATTGATACTGGTGATTTTGTTGTGGTTGTCAATGTAGAGAAGATGCGCATTACAGGTCGGAAGCTCGACCAGAAGATCTACTACCGCCACACTGGTTATGCTGGCGGTCAGAGGGCCACATCCATGCGCGACATGATGAACAACCACCCGGAGAGAGTGCTCACACACGCCGTTAAGGGAATGCTTCCCAAAAACAGGCTTAGCAGCACTCAACTGAAGAAGCTGAAGATATTTTCCGGTCCCGAGCATACCCATGCTGCGCAGCAGCCCAGGGTACTTGAGATCAAGTAATCAGGGAGCATAATGGAACAGTACATAGGAATTGGCAGAAGAAAGTCTTCCACAGCCAGGTGCTACCTCAGGCCTGGTTCCGGGAAAGTTGTTATCAATCACAAAGCGCCTGGTGTTTATTTTAGCGTGATAAGACAGAAAGATCACGCGCTTGAGCCGCTTGAAACTGTGAAAGTTTCAGCGTCTTACGATCTTGTAGTTAATGTAAAAGGCGGAGGTATTACCGGTCAGGCTGGTGCTGTAAGAATGGGTCTTGCAAGGGCACTTGTTGAAGCCAACCCAGAGTTCAGGCATCCGCTGAAAGCTGCTGGGATGCTGCGCCGAGACCCCAGAGTTGTAGAGAGAAAAAAGTACGGGCAGCCTAAGGCGAGGAAACGCTTCCAGTTCTCCAAGCGTTAGACCGTACACAAACACACACGATGGTATATGGCGGGTATCCGGTGTCCTAAAAGGATGGTACCCGCTTCCATCGGAGGCAGAACCGAAAGGATAAT
>CAZRXU010000036.1:0-23121 GCA_964604135.1 uncultured bacterium
AAGCCTTCCCTACGGCCCTCAGTGGCTTGGTGAACCGGAGGAAAAATGAACTTTGCCGGACAGGCGAAAATGGGAATTGGTGCCCTCAGGTGCAGACTGGGCGCGAAGATACCACTGAATGTCATGGTTTCAGTTACAGACCACTGCCCCAGCAGATGTACATACTGTCAGATACCTTCCAGGTGCCGACCTGACCTGACAACTGTGCAGTGGAAAAATATCTTCAAGCAGATGGCCGATGCTGGCACAATGCGAATTGGCGTCTGGGGTGGAGAACCTCTCGCCAGAACAGATATTGTTGAACTCTGCGCGTATGCCAGAGAACTTGGTATGTATGTCAGCCTAGACTCGAACGGTTATTTCATTCCCTCCAGACCGGAGATTCTTGATAACATCGATCACCTGGTTCTCTCGTACGACGGACCAAAGCAAGCCCACGATAAAAACAGGGAGGAAGGTAGCTGGGAAAGAGTCATGGCTGCGTTTGAAACGGCTTCCGGCAGGGTGAGGTTGTGGTCAATAACTGTTCTCACGAAAAACAACATCCATCGTCTCGATGAAATAATGGTTACTGCAGAGAAATACGGCTTTATGACAACCTTCCAGGCGCTGCACCACAACGCCACACTTGGTGGAGATACAGCCGATATGATGCCAACAACTGAAGAGTATTCACAGACTTTCCAGAAACTTCTCACAATGAAGAGGGCCGGGGCACCTATTCTGCTTAGCAGCAGCTACCTCAGTGCGGCTTCAAAGTGGCCTGACTACACTGTAACCAGAACGGTTGAGCCCTTTTACGGCCCCTCATGCAAGGCTGGAAGAGCATACTGCAACATCGATGTGGACGGAACTGTTTACCCCTGCTCGCTTCTGATAGGAGAATACGGCGGTGCCATGAACGCTCTGAACTCCGGGTTCAAAAAAGCGTTTCTGAATCTCAGCAAAACTGATCTTCCCTGCAATGGCTGTACTGCCTCCTGTTATCCTGAATACAACTATCTCTATTCGCTCAACATTCCCGTGGCCCTCGACTGGGCTCGCGGAGTAAAAAGAACCGACAACCTTCTTCTGAAAATGAAGAAGACTGGAGGGTAATATGCCGGCTCTGCCCGAGTACAAAACCAGAATTCTGCTTGTAAACTACGAAGTTCCCATGGTTCCAGCCGTGTTTCTTGATCATGTACCGGAAGTTCTCCCAGAACCTGTTGTGTATCTCAAAGCACAGATTCCTGGAGCCACCAGCCGTGCAGGCAGGGGCCTGGTAAGGCGAGCTTCAACAGATGATGAAATATCCTCAGGATTAACTGAACTTCTTGCAGAGCAGAACTGCCTGGGAGTGCTTGCGGCTGATGCTGCAGACATAAAGCAAGAGTACTACGCTGCGTGTCTTCTAGATTTCGGCTGCTCCGGCAGCCTGCCGGGAGGTGTGCTTGTATTCAGCCCTGAAGGCGGTACCGGCATCGAGAAGAGAACCGGTTCTCTTACAAAGATCCGGTTCAGTCTTCTAAACCCGCCTTCTGCTGACGAAATTATGGAAACACTGCCGGAAGTTCCAAACCCTGTCAATCTGGCAGAATTATTGAATAAAATGGTAAGTACCTTTATCGGGTACAAGCTTACAGTGCTTGAAACAAACCCCATCGCCGTTGTTGAAGACGGCTCGCATATTGTGATTGACTGCCGTGCAGAATTCGAAAAGCACGGCGTTCCAAAGAAGCACGCTCACCTGTTCAAGCTACCCGGCAAAACGGTATCAGATACCACCCCGCTTGAAAATGCAGTTGAGTCGATAAATGCGGATGATCCTGCAGGAACTGGTTTCTTCAGAGCCTCGCGTGCAACTGTACCAGAAGGTGCTGTTGCAGTGGCAACAAACCTCTGCGGAGGCGGAGGTAAAATGCTGTGGGAGATGGCAACCGGAGGCAGAACCGATATCTTCACTCTTAATGAAAGCGATACCTCCGGCGGATTGAGTGCTTTTAAAAGCTACAGAATCCTCAGGGTTATTCTCAGCCAGCGGGAGGCAGATGTACTTGTTCTTACCGGCAGTGGGATGGCATTCCAGAATCAGTACTATCTTGCCAGTGCAGTATGGAAGGCCCTCAGAGAATCCCCATCTCCCCTACCCTCGCTGCTTCGGTTCGGCGGTACCGACCAGGAGAAAGCTATTGAACTGATGGAACAGGTTTCACAAGACCTTCCGGTTGAGGTAAAGGTCTTCAGGCCGGAGATTTTCCCAAATGCAATGGTGGAACAGATCAGCAGTATTGTTTCCGGGAACAGAGTGCATCAGGATTTTAATGCTCTGGAAGGAGAGCTGCTTTTTGAAACCGCTACACCCCCGGCACGGTTTATCTACCATCCGGAGAAAAACCCCGGTGGCACCGAACCTGTGTGTTTAGCAGAATGCCCCACCGGCTTCCTTGTATGGAAAGACGGCACAATAACCTCAAATCCTGAGGCAAAATGCATAGGATGCCTTGCCTGTGAAACTGCCTCTCTTCTTAAGGGCAACGGCGAACTGACAATCGAACTTGACCTTCCTGAGGAGGTTGAATAATGGCTGGAATACTTAAATATCTGTGCAACATCGATACACCTCAGGTACTGGTATTCGGGATAACCGGCAGACAGGGAAAAAGCAGATCCAGACTGATGAAGGGTTTTGGAACTCGGATTGCCGCTGGATGCACACCTGGAAAAGGCGGTCAGGAGGTGGATGGTGTACCTGTTTACAACACTCCTTCAGAAGCTGTAACCGCACATCCCGGAATAAACAGTGCGGTGTTCTTTGTTCCAGCCGGAGCAATTGTCCGTGCGGCATTCGATGCCATGGATGCCGGAATAAAGTTTCTGGTTCTTACCGCAGACGGAGTAGCTACGCAGGATTCTATAATGATAAAAGAGAAAGCCGCCGCAACAGGATCTATGTGCCTTGGACCCAACACGGTGGGTATGCTGGACACAGACGGTTACCTTTTCGGTCTCATTGGAGGAAAAGCCTCCTGGGCGAAGAAAAACTACCTTCCCGGCAAGGTTGGCGTTATCAGCCGTTCAGGCGGGCTCAGCCAGCTTCTTGCATCTTTTCACTGCCGACCCTTTCTTCCCGGTCCCAGACCTGACGGTTCATTCGGCCCTCTGTGGGAAGAAAACTACCCCGGGCTTTCAGCAGTGTTGTGCGTTGGAGGCGACCCTGTACCGGGAATAACCATTCTAGACGCTGCAAGGGCCTTTGAAGCCGATCCAAGAACAGAGGTGCTGGTTGTATATGCAGAAACTGGAACCACCCAGGAAAACGATCTGTCAAAGGCTGTCGAAGACGGAGAAATAACAAAACCCGTGGTTGTGTTTCTGGGAGGAAAGTTTACACAGGCCGGTGTTGCTCAAAGCCATGCCGGAGCAATGATTAGAAACGAAAACGAAACCTATGCTGTAAAAAAACGGGTACTTGAAAAAGCCGGGGTTCTGGTGGTTGACAGGCCCGATTCCGTGTTTGCCGCCACTGCCGGCTTTCTGCGTTGATACCAGCTAGTTTCAATGATGGATAATGGGGATGGCTTTCTCAAAGCCATCCCCTGCCGCATTTAGAATGATGCCTTGATCGAACCCCAGCTGTTTCTCGCCAGAGCTGTGGGTGTGTACAACTCAAAAAATGAATCATAGGCCAGTCCGAGTAGAACCACCATGCTCTTGTACTGACCGGTCTGATAACCCCACATTGTTGAACCGAAAACAAGAGGATTCCTGGCAATCAGGTATCCAGCTCCCGGTCGCACCTCCAACCAGTACGTTTTGTTGCTCGATACCGGAACTGCAGTTGGGAAAGTGCATGTGGTTTCAACTATGTAACCTCCATAAAAGTCCCCGGTGCCAACATGAACAGCAGGCAGAACACCGGACGCCAGCAAAGTTGCCGAGTTGGGATCTGAGGAACCGTTGTCTTCCTGTATGCCGATATACAAGCTGTCAGGCAGCGCCCCTTCATACACAACCCACACTTTGATACTCTGAATATCTCCTGAAAACTCAGGGCTGAAATCATCAACAAGCCTCGATGCTCTTATTGAGTTATCTACTTCCGCCAGTGATGTATAGGTTTGGGCAAACACGGCACTGTCAGTACGATCAGTGACACAAACCTGGAAGACAGTGAAAAACACCAGGGCAAACTGGAACATATAGTTTTCTCCTTGTTCGACACAAACACACGATAGTATTAAACACCTGCCAGCAGATCTATTCTGCCAGCAACACCAGCCTTGCAGTCTGCCTTACATTCCCCGGGGCAACAGCATCAACGAAGTAGGTTCCAGAGGACAGTCCGTTTAAATCCAGAGTTCTGCAAGAAGGCTGCAGAACTGTACTCTGCACCACCCTTCCTGAAGCATCGTATACCTTTACTTCTAGAACAGTGTTTACTGTGCCCTGCCAGTTTATGGTTGTAACAGCAGAGGTGGGGTTAGGCCCGAGATACATGGTTCCAACACCGCCTGACGGAGGTGTTGTCTGCTCGCCAACTCCAAGCACGGCACTGCTGAGTATTTTTGTGTATGGATCAAACTCAACAGAAGACGGTTCAAAGGGAATGGTAAAGGTTTCCTCCTGATTCTGCGTGTCATTGGTAAAAGTTATGAGAGTGTCAGAACCGGAACCCTCCACCAGAAAGTCTACTGGCATTGTGAAAAACGTACTGACAGACTGGATCTGACCGATACCTATGGTGAGTTCCCAGTTGGAACCCTGCTGTACCCAACTGGTTGAAATGTCGTATACCGGATATCCCTCTCCGTAAATCCACTGGTCAAAGAACCAGTCAAGTTCTCCGTACTCGGCTTCCATGTAGCCAATCAGATCCGCCGTTGTTGCAGTGGAGTATCTGTGGTCGGCAAAGTAGTTGTTAAGGCCTGCGAAGAAAGCAGCGTCGCCCATGATAACTCTCAGCATGTACAGAACAGAAGCCCCTTTCTGATAGGTCGTGTTGCTCCACAGTTCAGTCGGAGTTTCGGCGCCAACGATGGAAAAAAGTTCCCCACTGTTCAGGTAGGGCTTCATGATGTGATCTGTTACATAGTCAAGATATTCGGTTTCGCCATAACTTTCCATCCAAACAGCCTCGCTGAAAGTTGCAAAACTTTCAGAGAGCCACACTTCCGTCCAGTACCGCTCTGTAACACAGTCTCCCCACCAATGGTGGCTCATTTCGTGTGCAAGAAGCCAATCGTAGTTGGTATTGCCGTTAACTGCAGATGCCACGTGGAACACCTGTGACAGATGCTCCATATCACCAATTGGAGTTTGTACATAGCTGAATCTGCAGTTCCATGGATATGCCCCGTACAGGCTCTCATACCTTGAAAGCATCTGATCTACATGAACAAACGATGCCAGCGCATCATCAACATCCCATGAGTACACGTAGTAGAAAATCCTTGAATCTGTGGAATCGTGCAGAACTGCGTAATCAGCCACACTGATCGCTGCAAGGTATGTGGACATGGGCTGGTCAAGGGTCCAGCTATAGGTAAGAGTTCCATCCATGTTGTCACTCACACCTGCGGAATCTCCATTGGCCACTGCGTACAGAGAATCGGGTACAGTGATGTGAAAATCGTATGAGGCTTTGTCTGACGGTCTGTCGTGACAGGGAAACATATACTTGCCCATTGATGGATCACTTACGAAGCCGACTCCCATGTGGTAGGTCACATAAGGATGAAAGTGAAACCCGCCCCAGGGTTCGTGGTCTGGGCTTCCTGCATAGTCGATAACAAGATCAATGGTGTCGGAAGTTGACGCAGGCCCGGGAAGAGTGATGAACAGAGAATCTCCATCTTGCGTGAACGAAGAGGCCCCTGTAACCTGGGATACCGTAAGATCCCTCAGAAAAAGCCTGAAACTTGTAAGATTTTCCTGGGTTGGCACAAGAATTACCTCAGCGGTAGCATCAATTGTTTTTGCCTCTCTGTCTATGGTTATTGACAGGTCGTAGTGCTGAACATCAATGGGCTCCAGATCAAACTCCTGGTAGAGAGGCTGAAGCCCAGGAGACAGAGGTCTTGTAAGGATCATAGGGTTGAACCTGGGGCTGTACATGGCGAACAGTATCATAAGTATGTGCATTATTCGCTCCAATCAAGCAGAAGACCGTTTATGAATTCCCTTAAAATACTCAATCTGGGTACTACAGCTTCACTGATGGGTTCCACGCAATCAAGAAGACGCAGCAGCCTGTCTGAATCCCGGAATGCCTGTGATCCCTCTTCTACATCTTCCAGCAGAGGTACAAGATAGGGTTTCAGTACAGGAAGTTCGTACGGAAGCGCAGAATTGAACATCATGTCTGCCTGCTCCTGGAATGGAAATATGTTTTTTCTTTCGCCCCGTCTGACACTTGGCCACCCCAAAATAGTATCGGTTGCCGAATATCCCCTTCTGGTGCTGTCTCTTACTATTCTTCTTAAAAGCCTGCCGTCTGATGTAGACATCCTTGTAAGGCGGTCGATGTTCAGTGTGGTAAGTGCACTGATATAGATTTTGAACTTCGAAGCAACATCCACACCTGGTGTCAGGCTGTCATTCAGCCCGTGTATCCCTTCAATAAGAAGGAACTCGTTGCTGCCCAGAGTCATGGGATTAACACCGTCTTCCCTTTCACCTGTGTGGAAATTGAAAACAGGCAGCCTGACAGTCTCTCCGTCAACCAGTTTTTTTACATGCTCGCCGAAAAGCTCTGTGTTTAGAGCTCCGAGACATTCAAAGTCGTAGCTTCCGTCTTTGTTCCTGGGAGTTTCAGAGCGGTTTCTGAAATAGTTGTCTACACTTATCATCCGCGTTCCGAACCCCTCTGCACGAAGATAGGTTGCAAGCATTCTTGTAAATGTAGTTTTTCCACTGCAGGATGGGCCTGCAATCATAACTATCCTTTTAGCGGGAAACTCATCGCCGAGTCTGCTTACTATCTGAACGATTCGTCTGTTCTGGTAAAAATGACTCATCATTACCACCTGTCTTCCGCCGTCTTCCCGAATCCTCCTGTTAAGCAGATCAACAGTGTGAACTTTCATTCGTGATATGTGTTTTTCTTCCAGATCCAGTTCTTTTGACAGTGAAGGGTTGGCAACCCATGGAACTATTTCGGGCCATGTTTTACTGCCAGGAAACCTCAGAAGAAAACTTCCCTTGGACGGTCTGAGTTCCCAGGATGTAAGCCATGATGTGTCTGGAACTGTGGGCCCCATTGCAAAAGCCCATGAATCTTCAAGAACATTCGCCCGGTAAGGCTCTTTCCCAATATGCCACCTGGGAAGCAGGGAGTGCTCTCCCACAAGACCTAATGCTTCTCCGGAAGCAAGTTTGCGATGCTGTATGGGAAGAGCTTCATCAGAAATTTTCTGAAGCTCTTCTCCAAGCCTGGTGCAGACTTCCGACTCAGACCCCGGCTTCATACCTTCTATCCGGCACCTGTAACCCAGGGAAATTGAATGTTCAACCCACAACTTCCAGTGAGGATACACTCTCTTTACGGCAAGATCGAGAGCCAGAATCAACCCCCTGCGATAAACTTCCCTGCCTTCCGATACCCACGGAGGAATAGGCTCTCCGTCAATGGATCCAAGTGGAAATACCAGTCCTGATGCATCTTTTACGGCAATTGAAGTTCTTTTGCCGAGGCTGTCTTCACCCATGTAACCGTTCCTTTCGTGTGTTTGACAGCAGATAATACTCCAATTTGCTTATGAATGGAACCCCCCACAGCATGGTTATCAAGTGCCATTAAACACCGGTATCTTCTCTTCTTGTGGTGACTTTACAGGCAACCCACAACCCCGTATAGCTTCTCTGCCGGCATCATTTATGCGTACAACTGCGTTACCCGTTCTGGCTCAGAATGAACATCACCAAAGCTGATTCTGTCGCTACTTCGATTTTAATTATACAGTAAACCGACATTCCAATCAAAAATGAAAAACAGACCCAATTTATGGGACTGGAATCCGCAACTTGATTAATCTCATCATATTTGCCCTTATTGTGGAGACTTACACCTTATGGGAATCAGCATACTGTAAGGTGCTGAAAATCACAGTTGACCTTGGAGTGGTTCTTCACCATTTTCCTGCATAAGGAAATGGAGAAAATATGATTTCAGTCTTTGCGATTCTGGCGGTGCTTACGGCTGCCTCTCCCCTGTTGGATGTTACCGATACCATGGATCGGGGTGCGACTGCGGTTTACACAGTTTCTTTGGATCACGAAACTGTATACTGGATCACTCTTGAATCTGTCGACGGTAACACTAACTTCGATGTGGTTACAACCTCAAATGAAATGGACTTCGATCAGTTTATGAGCCTTCCCTATGGCGAGGATTTCGTCTATGCCCTGGAATTTGCCATAGTCAGCGGTGTAGAACCTGGAAACGAATCTCTGACCCTTCCCGCATCGGAATCCTCACTTGTTTATGTGGTGGTACACGATACCGGCGGAAACGGTGGACAGTTTACTCTGAAAATTCAGTGATGCAATCAGATATTACAGTCCTTGAACTAAACCGGTCTGTAAAAAGTGTTCTGTTGGCGGAGTTTCCAGATCCACTGTGGATAAGAGGCATTGTTTCCGGTTTAAGAAGGGTTTCCGGTCGAGGGCATTCCTATTTTCAACTTGCCGATCCTTCCAGTCCTGGCGAACAACCGGATGCCGTGGTGGATTGCGCCCTTTTCGCCGGAGATCGTTCCAGAATATCCATTGAAACAGGTAGACAGGGAAAACTGTTCCAGTTGTCAGACAACACTGAGGTGAGAATTCTGGTTTCTGTGAACTTCTACGACAGGTCAGGCCGTTTTCAGCTCATTGTGAAGGGATTTGATTCGCAGTTCGCAGGCGATACTGCAGCTGTAAACCTGCAGAGGCTGGTTGCCGGACTTTCAAAAGAGGGTGTACTGGCCGAGAACGGTACGCTGCCGTTTCCATTGGTTCCTCTTAGAATTGGTCTGGTTACTTCAAAAGGTTCAGCAGCTGAAACAGATTTTCTTAAAACCCTGGATGAATCAGGTTACCCGTTCTGGGTATTCGCTGCGTACGCAAGCATGCAGGGGTCTTCCACGTCAGAATCTGTGTGTGCTGCCTTCAACAGGCTTGTAACGAACCCAGCTGCTCCTGATGTTGTAGTTCTAACAAGAGGAGGAGGATCCGCAACAGATCTCGCATGGTTCAATGACGAAAGGATTGCTAGAACCATTGCGCAGCTCCCCTGGCCTGTTGTTGCAGCCATTGGCCATGAAATTGATACTACACTGCCTGATTACGCCGCACACACCAGAGCAAAAACTCCTACCCACGCAGCCTCGATCCTTGTTGATGCAGTGGCCAGGTTTGACGATGCCGTTTCGGTACTGAAACACTCGCTGGTCTCCAGTGTTTCACCCAGAATCCGAATGGAGTCCATGCGAATAAGCAACCTTGTTTCCAGTCTTACAGTTCATCTTACCACTCTTCCATCAAGAAAATCCGATGAGCTGCACAAACTTGCATCAAGACTGAGCATTTCGGTCACAGAAAAACTTCACAACCTTTCTGTACAGATAACTGAGGCCGAGAAACAAGTAGAAATGCGTGATCCTGTGAAGATGATGAAACTGGGCTGGGCAGTGGTTCGCAACACAGACGGATTACCTCTGCACAGCGCAAAAGAAGTGGAAGAAAACCAGACTATCAGAATATCCATGAACAGCGGTTCTCTAACAGCGGTTGTGAAGGAGATAGCAGATGACTGAAGAATTGACCTATTCGCAGATGCTTACCGAACTGGAAGGCATCGTTGACTGGGTGAGCCGGGACGATTGCCCTGTTGATGAACTGGAACTAAAGGTAAAGAGAGCAGGGCTGCTAATAAAAACACTGCGAGAACGATTGGAAAAAACCGGGAAATCTGTGTCCGAGATGCTTACGGAAATTGAAAACTGATCATGAAGAGTCTGCTACTGGCTCTCCGAAATGTGTGTATCCATCTGCTTTGACAATAGTTACAGGCACAAGATCACCTGGGGAAAAGTTCTGAGACTGAAGAATAACAAGCCTGTTTCCCATTGTTCTTGAAGCCGTTTGCCCTTCCCGTCTTGCCGGGCCGGTAACCAGAACTGGCATTTCTCTGCCGATGATTTCTTTTGACTTCTCCAGTGTAATTTCAGTCTGAAGTTCCTGAAGAATTGAAAGCCTTCTCAATCGTTCTTCCACAGGCACAGAAGGTTCAATGTTCAGTGCTGCTGTACCGGTTCTTTCACTGTACCTGAACAGAAACGCGTAGTCATACCTGACTTCCTTCAGAAGAGACACTGAATCCCCGAACTCCTCAGCTGTTTCACTTGGAAACCCGGCAATCATGTCTGTTGAAAGAACAATATCAGGCATCAGTTCCTTCAGCATAACCACCTTTTCCAGATAAATCTGTCTGGTGTATCCCCTGTGCATCGCCTTTAGAACCCTGTCATTGCCTGATTGTGCCGGCAAATGAAACTGATTGCAGATATTTTTCCTTGAAGCCATTACAGATGCAAGACCTTCAGTAAGATCACGTGGATTACTGGTAACAAACCTGACCCTGCAACTGTCTCCAGCTGCGTCAGACACCCTTTTAAGCAGCTCCGGAAATCTCATGCCATCGAAGGAATACGAATTAACATTCTGCCCCAGAAGAGTAACCTCTCTGTAGCCATTATCAACCAGACTCTTCACTTCTTTAAGGATCAGTTCTGCCCGCCTGCTTCTTTCCCTGCCTCTGACCCTGGGAACAATGCAGTAAGTACAGTAGTTGTTGCAACCGCGCATAACCGTTACAAACGATCTCGGAAACTGCTCTCTTACAGCTGTAACCTGCTCGTAGTCTTCAGAGCCCTGATCGGTAACTGCAATTCTTTTTCTTTCCTGAAGCAGTTCAGGAAGGCAATGATACACATCGGGGCCCACAACCAGATCAAGCAGTTTTATCTTCTTCAGTAGTTCTTCACCGTGCTCCTGGGCAACACATCCGCACAGCACCATTACAGGTTTCCTTTCCGGTATTCCTGCAAGGTGGGTTATTCTTCCAAGTGCTCTTGTTTCTGCGTGCTCACGCACTGCGCAGGTAACCACAAACACAGCGTCTGCAGCATGTACATCTTCTACAGCTGTGTGGCCGGCTGACTGCATTATACCGGAGAGAATCTCACCGTCGTGAACATTCATCTGACAACCGTAAATCTCGATGTAGTATGTCATCCCGGAATAACCAGTTCCATTACCATACCTGCCAGTACAGGTATTCTGAGGTTGTCATCCAGAGGTATTTCAAAAAGCTCTGCCAGTGTTGCCGCAACAGCACCTGCGGCAAGCCCTGCTGGCGAAAGGGACCACCCCCTTGCAGCAGAAATCTGGAGCAGAGGCATGGAAAACAGCAGACAGCTTAAAAGAGCAGCCAAGCTGCCCTCAAGAGTTCTGCCGGAAACAAGCACTGTTCTGCCGAATTTCTTACCAACAAGAGCTGCGAAAGAATCGCCCACAGAGAGGAACACCAGGGCAGAGACTGCAATTTCAGTTCTAAACAGGTAGACAGTAAGAGCGGCACTGGCCACAAGCACCGTTGAGGCCGTCATCCCGCCTTCCTGTTCTTTTCCCCTCAAAACTTTGCCGAAAAGTCCCAGGAAGAATTTGCGAAAAACCCTATTGCGGGATCTGATAATGTCCACCACAAGCATTCCCAGAGCAAGAGCAGCTAGAGCAAATACCATTTCCCTTTTCGGCACGAAAACAGTAGCGGCAGGAATAATCAGAGACCCGAAATGAACCCCTTTACGAAGAATTTCTCTGGCATAGCCCATAGGCGGAGTTAGAGGCCGACTCCCACAGAAATGCGGTGCGTACTGTCGAGTCTGTCGTGGGTTACCCAGGCATAATCAATGGAAACAGGATGCCCGCTGAAACTCACGGTAAACCCTAATCCGGCAGTCATGTTCCCCTCACAGGAACCAATACGCAAGCCCACAGTATCCTTGATGAGAAGCTCGGTACCTATGTGTGTATCGAGACTTATACCAGCCTCGGGAATGCTGTACTGAGAGGCAAACTCTCTTCCCTCAAACCGGAAATCTCCATCTGCTGAAAATGTAAAAACCGAGTGAAATCTTGAAACAGGCCAGGTGAAGGATGCCCCGAGCTTTGCGGTTGGCGAAACACTTTCGCTGACACCTGTATTCCAGAACATGTAAGTTCCAAAAACGTCCTGCATATTCAAGCCTACGGCAAAAGCATCTGTGGCATTCCATCTGGCTGCCACATCAAATCCGACACCCCAGGCACTGTAGTCCATAAGTTTTCTGTATATAATCTTTGAAGTAGCACCGACAGAGAGATTTTCACCAAGTACCCTTCCCCATGACAGGTAAAGGGCGTTGTCTGCAGCGCTGCTCCAGGTAATTCGTCCCTGGTCGTAAATAAGCTCTTCACCGGGATCCCACTTGCCGTTACCCTCTGTACCGGAGGGATTACTGCCGGCATCGTAGTCATCGTTACCGCTGTCTCCTGGAGCCCCGGTACCATCTTCCCCGAAAACTCCGTCGCTGCCAGTGTCGTACCACTGCAGATCGCTTGTGTCTGCGATTCTTCCTGCATCCGTTCTGAAAAGACTGGCTGCGTACACATCTCCGCCGTACTGCTGTGAATAGGCCAGATAGTCGTACGAGATAAGACCGCCGAACCTCTCTGAATGCATAAAAGCAAGAGATCTGCCTGTGCTGTGCACAAGGCCCGCAGGATTCCAGTAACCGGCCGTAATATCGTCTGCTACTGCAGAATAAGCACTTCCCAGTGCCAGAGCACGGGCTCCTGCGCCGACATACATGAACTCACCGGCATATTTGCTTGCACTGGCAGACCCGGACAGAAATGCTGTCAGGATGATGAAAACCATGTTTTTTTTCAAAAGATCACTCCCCGTTGACATACCTGGCGAAAAACTGTCTGTCTTCAAATCTTATTCTCGTGAAGAATAAACCTATACCCCACTTACCATCAGGAAGTTCCTCTTCTCTGATAACAACCGCTCTCGCCACAACCTGATTATCAGCCATATTCACAGAGACATCGACCCTGGTCAAATCTCCCAGTGGTTCATCACAAATACAGTAAAGCCCTGAAGCACTGATATTAATGGCAGTAACCGGACGGCCCGGCATTCCGTGAGTGCCGATAACAACCTCCATCTTACCGCCGTAGCGCTTCTCGCTTCGTTTTTCAGAAACAGTATTCGTGCTCAACTATGCGCTCCTTCCATGCCCCTCGAATTTCTCTGCAGTTTCCGATTTAGTCAACAGGACTAAACCCAGAACACCAACGATGGTTCCAAACGGCACCATCAAACACAGAATAGAGTCAATCACCATACAGAAGGTGTGTTTTCTCTGCAGTCTGATATTAATACCCGCCCTGATGGTGAGAAAACCAATGGTGATAAAAACAAGGATAAAAACAACACCAAACGCGCCGAATATCCAGCCAAGCTCAGGTGGAGGCGGATTTCCCTTTGTTGATTCCATCACACCGGAAGCCATCATTGCCCCCACAGCCACATACACAAGGCCAATCAGAGAAAAGAGCATCTGAAAACCACCCAGCACAAAATGAAATATCGGAACCACAGAAAGCATATCCCCGTTCTGTTTTGTCACGCTATCGCTCACTTGTCACCTCCAGTACACATGGAATATAATGCAGACTGGCGGGAAGCACTGCAAGTGGCGAGCTTGACATGAGATTCTCATTAAAGAATGTTGCTCTGTGCCTGAGGGTACTGTTTGTTAACGTTTCATATACGGAGGGAGTTATTGATGACTAACGAGTTTAACATTACGCAAGCTGAGATCGATGAAGGAAAAACCATGGGCGGAATTGCCTATTTCGGTATTATCGGTTTCCTCATTGCTTTCCTTACCAGCAAAGAGAACAAGTACGTTATGTATCACGCTCAGCAGAGCCTGATCCTCGTTATCTGCATGCTTGTGGCACCTATCCCGGTAATTGGGTGGATCGTTGCTATTGGTGCTTTGGTTCTCTTTATCATCGGGCTTCTCAACGGTTTCAAGGGAGAAATCAAACCTCTTCCTGTTGTTGGTAACTATGCCTTCAAGTTTGGCCTTCTCAAACCTGCAGAAGATGGAACAACTTCAGCTCCTGAGCCGCCAGCCGAGCCTGGCTCTCCCGACGTTGAATAGTTAGCGGATACACTGTTCAGGGGGCGGCATTGATCGCCCCCTTTTTTTGAAGGGAAAAATAGATGACACCAGTATTTAACATAGATTCGTCAGAGATTGAAAGCGGCAAAACAATGGCCGGGATATCTTATCTGGGCATTATCGGGTTTCTGATCGCTATTATTGCAGGCAGAGAAAACCGCTATACAATGTTTCATGCCCAGCAGTCTCTCCTGCTGGTGATCCTCTTTCTTGTAAGATTCCTGCCGGGAACTCCATTTTTTGTGGACAGCATTGTAGGACTGTTTGTTTTTGTTCTTTGCGTCATTGGCCTTATCAATGGATTCTCCGGCAAAGTGGAGCCTCTTCCGTTGCTCGGTACCCTCGCATACAATTTCGGTCTCTGCAAACCGGAATAAATTCTGCGTAGCACAGGATATCGTGCGGTTGACAACAGATCGGCATTGTTTAGCTTAGTATCTTAAATCAACCGGACAGACAGGTTACGGAGGGAGGTCGCCGTGGCAATTACGCCAACCCAGATGAACTACATACGCAAATTGCTGGCCCAGAAAGCCACAGGTCGGGCTGCTGTTGCGATCAGCAAAATACACCCTGCAGATATCGCAGACCTTTTCTCCGTAAACCTTACGCCTGCGGAAACCAGAATGCTTGTAGGTCTGCTGTTCAGCCAGCTGAAGGCTGGCGATGTTCTGGCAGAGCTTCCGGATTCTCTGCTTACAGAGGTACTGGAAGACATTGACGACAACAGCATTGCAAGAATTCTTAAGCGTCAGGACCCCAGGGATGCGCTGCAGTTTCTCTCTCAGATCGCAGAAGACAGGTATGAAAAAATTCTGAAACTTCTGCCCGACACCAGCCGATACCGCATAGAACAGCTGATGATCTATCCGGAAGACAGTGCCGGTCAGCTCATGGCATCCAGCTACATGGTAGTTAAGCCGGAGTTCACAGCTACTGAAGCCGTTGAACAGATAAGAAATCAGAGTGAATCTGTGGATGTGCCATTCTATGTGTACGTGGCAGATGAAGACAACAGGCTTATGGGTGTGGTTCCACTAAGAAGGCTGGTCACCTGCCCTCAAGACACTTCCATCCGCGAACTGATGGTAGAAGACCCCTTTACAGTTGATGCGAACAGCGACAGTGAAGACGCCGCAGTAATAGCACGCAAGTACGACATCATGGCTGTTCCTGTGGTTGATGACAACCATCATCTGCTTGGTGTTATACCGGGAGATGCCCTGTTCGATGTTATGGAAAAGGAAGCCACGGAAGACATGTACCGCATGGCCGGTCTTTCAGAAGATGACAGCATTTTTACACCTGTTCCCACAGCTTTCAAACAACGTTTTCCATGGATACTGGTAAATCTTGTAACTGCGTTTATTGCCTCAACAGTCGTTCGCGCCTTTGAAGGAACAATAGCACAGTTTGCCACACTGGCTGCTTTTATGCCTGTGGTGGCTGGTATGGGAGGCAACATAGGCAACCAGTCGCTGGTCGTTATAACAAGGGGTATCGCCCTGGGTGAACTTGATTTCACGAGTGCGAGAAAGGCTCTATTCAAGGAATCTGCCCTTGGTACTCTTCTGGGGCTGGTGGCAGGTACTGTAGCGGCATCAGTTGCATACTTTACAGCCAGCGATTCCGTCCATGCAATGTCTCTGGGAATTGTAATCTTCGTTTCCATAGTGGCCAACATGGCTTTTGCCGGTCTGTTGGGCGCAGGAATACCTCTTCTCCTCCGCGCACTTGGCAGAGACCCTGCTCTTGGAAGCAACATCCTTCTCACTGCATGTACCGACTCTCTGGGTTACCTTTTGCTGCTCGGGCTTGCTCTGAAGATAATGATGTAATCTGTTCATGGAACACAATTTCACCGAGCTGGAGATAGATAGTGTTATCAACGGACCGGTATCAAACCCCCATTCAATACTGGGAATGCACCATGTAAGATCAACAGGCGGTGTTTGTGTAAGAGCTTTCTGCCCTGAAGCAGTCTCTATACAGTTGGTCACAGCCTCAGATGTCCGGAATATGAAGATTATCGACCACCGGGGCTTCTTCGTCTGGATATCCCCGAAACCACAGGGATTCTTCTCTTATCAGCTGAAGATCACGCTGAAAGACGGTTCATACTGGCAGACTGCTGATCCCTACTCTTTTCTTCCGCAGTTTGGCGAGATGGATCTGCACCTTTTTAACAGCGGTAAGCATCTGGAACTCCACAGAAAAATGGGTGGAAGAATCTGGAAAGTAGGTGAAACCACAGGAACACTGTTCACAGTCTGGGCACCCAACGCCCTTGCCGTAAGTGTTACGGGCTCTTTTAACAACTGGAACACCGCCCGACACCCCATGAGAACACTGGGAGCAGGCGGAGTCTGGGAGCTGTTTATTCCAGGTGTCTCCTGTGGTGATTACTACCGGTACATGATCACAGCAAAAGACGGCAGAAAACTTGAGAAGTCTGATCCATACGCTGTCTGTTTTGAAAAAAGACCCGGCAATTCCTCGGTTGTGGAGGATCCATTCTCTTACACCTGGTCGGATGAAGAATGGATGACACAGAGAAACAGCAGCAACACTTTCGCATCCCCGCTTTCCATCTACGAGCTGCATGCCTCTTCATGGACCAGAAAGGGTAATGACTTCAACTCCTGGAGTGAACTTGCACAGTGGCTCATTCCTTATGTAAAAGACCTGGGATTCACACACATAGAGCTTCTCCCGGTTATGGAACACCCGCTGGATCAGTCATGGGGTTATCAGGTTACCGGCTTTCTGGCACCAACAAGCAGGATGGGAACACCCCGGGAATTCTGCGGGTTTGTAGACAGCTGCCACAGGGCAGGTCTCGGTGTAATTGTCGACTGGCCCCCGGCGCACTTCCCTGCAGACCGGTGGGCGCTTGCGAAGTTTGACGGAACCTGCCTCTACGAACACGAAGATCCCAGAAAAGGGTACCATCCCGATTGGAACACGCTGATTTTCAACTACGGAAGAAATGAAGTAAGGAATTTCCTTTACGCCAGTGCCCTGCAGTGGCTGGACACATTCCATGCAGACGGGATCAGAGTGGATGCAGTAGCTTCAATGCTGTATCTGGACTATTCACGGAAAGATGGTCAGTGGATACCCAACAGATACGGTGGACGCGAAAACCTTGAAGCCGTTGAGTTTCTGAAAGAACTGAACCACTACGCGGGAACTATGTTTCCCGATACCATGATGATTGCCGAGGAAAGCACAGACTGGTCTGGTGTTACAACACCGCCGGACAAAGGCGGGCTGGGTTTCCACTTCAAATGGAACATGGGCTGGATGAACGATACCCTTGAGTTCTTCAGAGCTGATCCTGTGTACAGAAAACACATGCTGAACAAGATCACATTCAGCGCTGTGTACGCCTGGAGCGAGAACTACATCCTTCCCCTTTCCCACGACGAGGTTGTTCACGGAAAAGGTTCACTGCTGAACAAAATGCCGGGAAGCCCGGAAGAGAAGCATGCCAACCTCAGACTTCTTGTATGCCTTCAGTGGTTTTTCCCCGGTAAGCAGCTGCTCTTCATGGGTGGAGAAAGAGCCCAGGATACAGAATGGAATCACTCGATCAGCCTTCCTGAAGGCGGAACTGAGATGAGAGAGTTTGTGTCTTCACTGAACCGTTTTTACCTTGAGCACCCTCAGCTTTTCAGAAGTGACTGTACGAAAGACGGATTCCAGTGGGTGGATTTTTCCGACACAGATTCCACGGTGGTTTCATTTTTAAGAAGAACAGAAGGGCTGAATCCTCTTCTTTGTGTATTCAATATGACACCTGTTCTCCGGAAGAATTACAGAATCGGCGTACCCGCAGAAGGTGTGTGGAGCCTTGTATTCAACAGCACACTTCCCTTCACCGAAACAAAAGTATCTGAGCCTATCCCCGGTCACGGCTTCAGCAGCTCAATTGAAGTAACTCTTAACCCTCTGTGCTGTTCGGTGTACACAGTCAGCTGAGCCTGTACCCCTTCTGCCTGTTTTTTGTTTTATAATCTTCCGGAGGAGGTTGAAGTGAAATCGCACACACAATATCTTTGGTTCAACACTCCGGAGCGTGTTGGTTTTATTAACATCACCCCGGATGTGGAAGAAGAACTGATTTCCAGCGGTATACAGGAAGGGCTGTGTCTTGTAAACGCCATGCACATCACTGCCAGCGTGTTCATCAATGATGACGAACCCGGGCTTCACAGCGACTACCGGCGGTGGCTGGAAAAACTGGCTCCCCACGATCCTTCGCTGTATAGGCACAACCTTACAGGCGAAGACAACGGTGACGCCCACCACAAGAGACAGATAATGGGCAGAGAAGTTGTAGTTGCCGTTACCGGGGGAAAACTTGATATGGGTCCATGGGAACAGATCTTCTACGGGGAATTTGACGGCCGCAGAAGAAAAAGGGTAATGGTTAAAATTATCGGAGAGTGAGGTGCTTCAGATGCGCAATGTTTTGTTAACAGGAACAGTATTATTGCTGTTCGCGGCGTGCGGAAACACAGGAACACAGAATATGGCCGGTGCTGCATACCCGCCATCGATCAGTGTTACAGGAGTGGGTACGGCAACCGGTGCGGCCGATATGGCTGTTATAGGCTTCAGCATAGATGTTTCCGATGCAGATGCCGAAACAGCTGTAGACGAAGCGGCAGGGCTTGCTGAAAGAGCAATCGATGCGGCAGTTGAAGCAGGTGTTGCAGAAGTCGACATAGAGACCACAGGCTACAGCTTGTATATGGAAGAAGAGTACGACTACAACACCTACGAGTACACTGGAGGCAACACCTTTCACCTCACACATTCATTCACTGCAAAAGTAAGAGATATCAATCGGGCCGGAGATGTGCTTGCAGCTCTTGTTAACGGTGGCGCAACATCTATTAACGGTGTCGACTTCACCATTAGCAACAGAGATGAGCTTCTTGCTGAAGCCAGAGAGCTTGCCATAGCAGACGCAAGAAAAACAGCAGAACAGCTCGCGGAAGGCCTGGGAGTTTCCGTTGGAGAACCTAACAGCATCAGCGAGTGGATCGACTACTACGGTGGCTACGACAGCTACGGTTACGGCGGCATGGGTGACGATTCCTACTACGATGCCCCGCCAATTTCTCCGGGAAATTCCTCTATCACCCTGAATGTTTCCATCTCTTTTGGAATTGAATAGTTGATGGTTCTTCTCGCAATTCTGGCGGGGTATTTTGCAGCCCCGCCGGCAGACATGGATTCAACACTAACCGTGCTGCAAGACACTCTTACAGCAGCTTCCCCTGCTGCTCTCGGGCAGTTTTTTGCAGAAATTGGGCTTGAGGCGGCTCCCGATGAAATACTACTTTGGAGCAGTGACAACTTCTGTGAGCTACTAATGGAGTTTTCAGCCCTGGCTCCCGATTCTGGAACTCCGGACTCTCTGTACCCTCTTCTAAGCGGTCTCCCCCTTCATCTTCTGTAGGAGCCCATCTGCTATCTGAGTACTGTAAAACGGGTACTAGCCATTCTGCCGCCGGATTCAACAACCAGAGAGTACACTCCGTTGGGCATGTTCTCTGGAACTTCCCAGCTCATTCTGCATGCTTCGTTCCCAGAACTGCTGACATGAAATCCATCTACCTTACGACCAAACAGGTCAAAAACAGTTACATACGCTGCACCGGAAGAAATCTCTGAAGAAAAATACACGCTGCCTTCAACAGGATTGGGATACAAACCCGTTATAGTCAGATTTTCCAATCCTTCGGAGTTGTTATCTTCTATTCCGGTCTGGGTGAGAAGATTCATACAGAGAACCCTGTTCATAAACCTACACTCTGCGCAGAAGGCTGCGATGGCAGTTGAATCGTTCTGGCTGCCCCAGAATCCACTGTCGTTAACCTCGGCCCCGTACGACAAACATGTTTGGTGTTCAGAGTTATCGTAAGACCAGTCACATGCGTCACCGTTAGCCGGATACATAAGCTCTCCGCACCTGCCGTAAGTGTAGTTGTTCTGAGCAGTCATGGCTGCGGCCCAGCTCTGAAATGTACTCTGATGCGGTGTTGGCTGATTCTCGTAATTCCACGAGTATATTACCATTCCTCCGTAAGAGTGGTAGTGCATTGAACCTATGGGATTAATGGAATTTGTAAAACTGCGGATAACCTGTGTTTCCTTCTCCGAGAAGGCTGCAGAACCTCTGTAGGAATCAGAATAAGGGTCTGGGCTCGACCCTGCGTCATCAAACCCCCATCTGTATCCAAAATTTCTGTTAAGGTCTATACCGTCTGATGCCACAGGAACTGAGAAATTCATGTTTTTGCGTCTGTCTCCCCCGGACGGCATGTTGGCAGCATATCCATCAGGATTCACTATTGGAACCAGATATATCTCGGCGTTATCAAGAATGTATGTGGCCATTGTGTCACTGCCGTACTCGCTTGCCAGCCAGCGCCCGAAATCAATAATTACCGAGTTTGCCGCAGGTTCTCTGGCATGTATCAGTGAGTTAAAGAAAATTGCCGGCTTTTTCGACAGGCCTGACTGACTGGTTATTCTGATGGAATAAATATCTCGGTTCTCGTACGATTTCCCTATGGTCACCGGGCTGTGAACAAGGTTGGGATAGGTAGCCGCAAGATTCGTCCAGAATGCCCAATTCTCTTCAGGGCTGTAGTAATAGCCTGCGTTATCGGCATTCTCCGGCAGCAGCCTCAACCATGACTCCGGAAGAATTTTCATGTCTGCAGCCATGCCATCAAGAGAATGCAGATACTGCCTGTCGACAACAATATCAACACTGCCTTCCATAGAATTAACTGAAGCAATATCGTAACCATCGGAAAGAACAGACTCAACCGAGCAATCGGTAAGATTGGTGAGCCGTACAAGCACATCTTCGGCATATGCATCAATAACTGATACTGCGAGCAGCAATACCACCGGTAAATGAACAATCCTCACAGGACGCCTCCTTTGCAACTTACCACAAATATGTGCGGGGTAATGCAAGCACAGGATGCCTTCACTGGCCGGTCAGGGCACAAGGTGCACATTCGCTGCATGCGTATTGAATATTGCCTGTATATGCATCGGTGTCAATCAGTACTATTGAAAAATAATCTTGATCTGTTCATATTCGTCCCTCCGTTTCAAACAACTTCCCAGTGTGTTGAATTCGTATCGCAGTAAAAACAGCCTGGAGGCACAAATGCTTACTCCCAAAACTCATCTTCTATCAAAATGCCCCTGTGGTTCCGGTCGTAAATACAAAAACTGCTGCTGGAAAACAGAAAAAAGAACTTATGCTATTGCAAGAGAATCCATTAGATCTGTTCATGAAGAATTAAATAAAATTCTGGAAAATGAAGATGAAGGAATTCGCAAAAAAGTGAATGCACTGTATTTTGAAGAGCTAACCGAGGATCACGGAAAAGAAGCTGTAAATGATTTTATCAGAAGAGCTCCTGAAGCAGTTTTTCAGAATGAGGTTGATTCAGCATTAAGCGATTACAGATTTGACAACGGCACTTCTCTTATTGACAATTTTCTTGAAGATCACCGGGAAACTCTTCATCCGGCAGCTTTGGAGTATCTGGAGAGTTTCCGTGATGCCAGTTACTCACTGTATGAAGTTACTTCAATAGTTCGAGGAAGTCACTTTGAGGTATATGATCTTCTCTCGCGCAAAACACTTACGATTACAGAGAAGTCAGCTACCGAACAACTCACAAAATGGAGTGTTTTCTTTTTTAGATTCGCTCAGTGCAGAGGAGAAAACCTGATGACTGGGCTCACTCTTGAAATTCCAAGAATGGAACTGGACTATGTTATTGATTCGTTAAGAGCCAGGAAAGAGTATTATGGCAAGTCAAAAACATGGGCGAAATACCTGAAAAAAGACTGGCCAGCCGGGCCTCAGCTCTGGGCGAATATACATGGAGCTCCCAGGAAAATGCCCATCATGCAAAACACCGATCAGGAATTGCTTAAGCCAATGACAATTCACTACAATCTTAAATCAGATTCCAGACAGGAAGCAATAAATGCGCTGGGCAGTATCAAAGAAATTGCAGTAGATGGTGAAAGTGACTTCGTGTGGGTAGAGGATAGACCCCATGGGAAAGTAAATCCGGTTCTGATTGCCAAGGGTGAATTTGTTTCAGACAGCAAGATGACCGTTGATCTAAACTCAGATGAAAGATGTCTGCGTGTAGGGAATGCAATTGAAAAAGCTCTGGTAAACCTGATAGTCGAATCGAGTATTGAATACCATTATTTTGACATGGAAAAAATGTCCGGGAAAGAACCGCCTCCCAAAGAGAAACTCGATGTTCCCAAAGAGGTTATGGCTCAGGTTTACGCAAATTTGTATCGCAGCTGGCCTGATGAGCATTTGCCTGCACTTGATGGAAAAACACCAAGAGAAGCAGCTAAAGACAAGTCTTACAGAAAAAAGGTTGTAAACCTGTTAAAAATGCTTGAAGCCGGTCATGCATCCCACGGAGATCAGATTGATTTCTTACCGCTATGGAAAGATCTCGGCCTGAAAAGACCGGAATAGTCAATCGCTAAAGGATACTCAGTTGAGCCTGTTTGACCATCAGTAATGCTCGTGTTGCTGGAAACTGGTCAACGCACAGACGAAAGGAAATAGATTGATTCACTATCTGCTCAGAAGAAAGCCGGTTTTCCCGGTTATTTACGTGCTAAATGGTAATCTGCTTACTGCCGGAACAGAAAAAGAACTGGAACGACATACAGGTGTCTGGACTGGCAAGGCAAGTGAAAACTGCACACTGATTGACTTAACTGGCGAAGATTGGATCTTCACTCCAAGTTTTCCGGCTCTTTCACCAATGTC
>CAZRXU010000037.1:0-22575 GCA_964604135.1 uncultured bacterium
TCAGAAGTGTTTCTTCCAGTGCCAGAGTGGGTTTAGCAGAGAATCCTGTGATATGCGTTCCCGTAATGGAGACAGAAGAGCATATACAGGCTGCAAAAATTGCTTTCAGAGAAGAGAACGCCCATTTCCTTACTGCAGTGCTTGAAGGGAAATACCCGGATTCATATTTGAGAAGCCAGGGAAGGGACGCACCGGAATTCACCGGTGACGACATGAATGCAATAGGTTCACCGCTTGATTTCGTGGGGGTTAATCTGTACCTTGCAAAGCATGTTATGGCGAACAGTGAAGCTGATTCTGGCTACTCTATTGTCAAACACCCGCCGTCATACCCCCATATGCATGCATCATGGATAAAAGTGTCTCCGGAAATATGCTACTGGGCACCCCGTTACATCAGTGAATTATGGGGAGTCAAAGAGGTATACATTACAGAAAACGGTTGTGCCTGTGATGACACTGTTGATAAATATGGAAGAATAAACGATACCGATAGAGTGTTCTACTTGAGGAATCACCTTCTGGCTGCGCACAGGGCAGCAACAGAAGGTGTACCGCTTAAAGGGTATTTCTGCTGGAGTCTTCTAGACAATTTCGAGTGGGCTGACGGGTATACATATCGTTTCGGTATTGTGCATGTCGATTTCTGCACCCTTGAAAGAACACCCAAACTAAGTGCCGATTACTACAGCAGGGTGGCAGCAGCCAACACCGTTCTGTGAGCTCGCAGGTAACACCGGAAAGGAATGCTATGCTGACAGGCGGCAAGAGAAGCCAGTTTTCAATGAGCAGGCTTGAGGGGCTTACAGACGGTATATATGCTATAGCAATGACTCTGCTTGTTCTTTCTCTGCCACTACCGGAACTGGGGCACAGAAGTACGGAAAGTGATATATCCGGTCACCTTGCAGAATACGTACACCTTTTTGGAACCTATGCTTTAAGCTTCATTCTGCTGGGAAACTTCTGGGTAGTTCAACAGAAAATATTCAGATACATCAAGTCCAGCAGCATCACACATCTGTGGACCAATCTGGGGGGCCTGCTTGTTGTATGCCTGATTCCGTTTTCTTCATCTCTTATGGGGTATCACAATCACACAGTAACTGCCAATCTGGTTTTTCACCTCAATATATTTCTTATATCGCTGTTCTTTCTTCTGCAGTGCAGGGTACTTCTGGTGAATCCCGAAACCATAGCCGACGGATTCGATGAATTCGCCATCAGAAGAATAATCAGGATCAACACCATACTGCCACTGGTTTCTCTTGCCGGTGCTGGCATTGCCTTCTTTTTTCCCAGCTGGAGCCCTCTTGTGTACATTGCTGCTCCGTTGCTGACAGTACAGTTGCGTGACAGGCTTCCGGTCTTCAAAGCATCTGATTAGCCTATTCGCAGATGTAGCTGTCTGTCCACTCCGGTCTTGTTGGAGGATCTGATGCAAGAATTTCGCGCCATGCCTCGTCTGTGAGCCTGTTACTCATGGGATGAGAGAACTGGTAGTAACTCAACACAGGTCCTATTGCTGCCTCAACAACCCCGTCTGCTCTTCTGTAAACCACCACACAGTTATCCAGGTTTCCTGAAGCCACCTGAAGAACGCTGGAGGAGTTCTGATCTGTGTGAACATCTGCTACAAGGCTTGTTTCAAGCCCTTCAGTTGTTACATCACCGAGAACGATTGCTCCCTCAAGGTATCCTGCGAACCCCTTGAGGAAGTTGGCATCTTCAGTGGAGAGCAGTTCTCCTGCAAGCTCCCTCTCTGCAATAGACTGCAGAGTTTCAAGCAGTGATTCCGCTCTGGTAAACCTCAGAGTAAGCGACTCATCGTAAATATCGTAGTATTCCAGAGCCCTGCGGGCCATCAGAAGGGTAGCCCGAAGTTCCGCGTAGACTTCGGGAACCGGTTCAACGAAACCGGCTGATGGAACAGGTTCAAAAGAGCCCGGGGCGCAGCCTGCCATGGCGGTGTAGCTCTGTTTTGCATACAGTATGGTGTCGTGCCTGAGCATTGCCCACGAGGCAAGGAATGTTGACAGGGTACACTGTGACCATCCTTCTGTCTGCATGAAGTCTGGATACCCATTTCCTCTGTGCGCCCCAAGAAGTTTTAAAGAATGAAGCCAGCACATGTAGAGGGTGGCGTGCCAGTCGTCAACCGTGTAGTTGTCAACCATATTCTGCATATCAGTCAGTGTCTGCTCATATCCGCTGAATAGAACGGAACCATTTTCGTTAACAATCTCAAGTGCTGCTTCGCACCTGAAGCTGGCAGCCACATCCACACCGGACGGCATGAATCTTCGCTCACCACCGGGGTTTGCGCCTGTTTCTGGAAAAACAAGTCTGCCGAGGATTTCGCTGTCTGGCGTGTACCTCTGACCGAAGAATCTGAAGCCAGTTGTTTTTTCAAGAAGCAACTGGAGACCATCATCAGGAAACTCTCCGTTACCGTCTGGCATAACTACTGATGCTCCAGTGCCGCTGTACACAGATGGTTCGACGCAGTTCTCTGCGATGTAAGACTGGAAATCACAGTAAAAGCTGTTGTCTTCAAGAAGTTCTGAAGAGAAGCTTTCTCCTGAGACAGCTTGTGCGCCGGCATGATACTGAGAAACAGACAGATCATCCGCGAAGCCAGCAAAGAAAGCAGTTATCTGGTATATCCGCTCCCACCTGGCTCTAAGCGGTACGCCGCCGACTTCAATGGTGTTCAGATCAGACACAATCAACAGCGCAGAGGCAGTCATTTCTCTTGCGGTTTCTTCAGAAACAAGGTTCTGTTCGTTAGGTCCGTTTGGATCACCGCCGTGCAGCAGGAAAGTAATTCTGCCCATGTACATCATTGCCATGAAATAGTTTTCCAGTTTCTTACTGGAAGTGTAGTGCCCCCTTGGAATGTACTGGGAGTAGTCTTCTCTGTAGCCGAAAACCGAACTGATGTGGAATCCCTGATGCTGAGTCATCATTTCAACTTCCTCTTGAACAGCATCTGCCACTGTGTCGTCAGGGATGAAATCTCTATCCAGAAAAGTAAGTGGAACAGCAAAAAACGCTGCATTCAACAGGTTGTTTCTGCTCAGGTTGCTGAGGTAAAGTTCTTTACAGACAACAAGCAGATCAGGGTACAGGTTGTCTGTTTCCACCTGCTGAAGAATCTGATCGAAAAAGATGTGCAGCATGTGCAGCGGTATACCGCTGGAAACAAAAACAGGCTGATCAGAATCGGAAAGCCTTTCAAAAGCCTGAACCGGATTGTTTGTCGGACGCCTCATTGGAAACACGGCAAAACCACTTCCAACAAGTTGTTCCGGTATACCGGTCTGGGAAGCAACAGCAAGTACCTGGGCGAGATTAATAACTTCCTCCGTGTTCAGGGGAAGGGTGAGCCCCTCCATATCAGGATCACACGTATACTCCACAGGGGTGAAAAACTGTGAAAAAGAGTTCATTGTTTCCTCCTCCCCGGAAAAGCAGATATCCTCAACAGGTGTGCCGGATGCACAACTTACAGACAGAAGCGCACCAAACCAGACAAGGCTTTTCATAAATGTTCCTTTCCATAGTGTTTATATGCAATACTAACAGCAGTGATACTGTGTGCACAGTGGTATATTCCATAAGGCACAATACGTTGTCATTTTGTTCATGAATTGCGCGAGAGGTATACAATGGAAAAACTGCTTTCAGAGATCAGGGAATTCAATGAGAAGAGAAACTGGGCTCAGTACCATTCCCCTAAAAACCTGGCCACGTCGGTAATGATTGAAGCTGCGGAACTGGCTGAGGTGTTTCAGTGGCTTACTGAAGAAGAGAGTATGAATTTAAGCCGGAAAGCTTTAGAGAATGCCAGGGAAGAGATTGCTGATGTATTTATCTACCTGTTGAATCTGGCAGATAAGCTGGGAATTGATCCTGTGGAAGCCTCTTACAGAAAGATTAAACTAAACGCCAAGAAGTACCCGGTGGAAGATTCGCGTGGCAGTCGTTTGAAGTACAGCGAGTTTGCTGAAGGTGATCACAATGGTAGAAGTTAACTTTGTTCTGGCACTTGTTATGAGCTTCATGAATGTGTTTCCCGGGTTCTCGAGGGCGATACTGATGAATTATCTTCACCCTGAATCACAGATCAGTGCCGAACTTGAACCTGAAGAGTTTACACAGAGCACCGCCTGCTGGGCAGCTGCTTGTCATCTGGTACAGGCTGGTGTGGAAGATATCCGGATATGCGAGGTAACCAGGATTGAAGCACCAGTGTCTGGATACCTGGTAGATGCCACTGGTAACTGGGTTACAGACAGCGGTGACAGTATGAGTGTTTTCAGAACAGGTGTGTTCGATGGGAACCAGCAGGTGTTTAAACCGGGAGAGCAATTCGTTTTCCTTGCTGCCGGAGTTACTGCTACAGGAGATATTGTTGTGTTCCCGCCAGTACTCCCTGCGGAAAGCACATTTGTTGAAGAACACGAATTTCTTGGTGACACCGAAACCTTTCTTGAACTTTCCCGACGGTTTCCAGATTGAGGTGAAGGCCTCTGTTTCCAGAGGCCCTCAATGCACAACACACAACGGAAATATTTAGAATGTTGCCTTTATTGACGCCCATGTGGCTCTTGCAAGAGCCGAAACACCGGTGTCAATTTTGTAAATCTCATCTGTATTCATGTTGCTCACCCAGAGATACCCGTCGCTGTCGAAAGTAATACCGTGGGCAGCAGGAAGAATCGATGAGCTTATTGAATCAACCGAGGTTCCATTTCCGTTGTAAACACGAACAGGATATTCCGTATCATTGCAGGCATACCACCACTTGTTGTTTTGATAGGCAATGTCGTAGAAATCTATTCCCAGTTCAACCATGAACTCGGGGCCTGTCTGTATACCTCCTGAATAACTGTAGATCTCAAGACACTCCTTCATAGTCTGTGCGTCTACACCCGCACCATAAATTCTATTGTTTCCCGTAGCGAGACCGGTAACCTCCCGGTCGAGATCGCTACCTCAACAATCGAGGTCAAATTGACCCAGATATGCTCCTGAATTGTTGTACCTGTAGCAATACGAGTTGTTCTGTGAAGGCATTGTTGTCATTATGATGTAAACCGTGCTGTTGGCGTAGGTGAGGCCGGTTGGCACTCTGTTTGAGTTGGCACAGTACCATGAATTCTGAACTGCTCCCGTAGATGGATTAACCTGGTAGGCGTACTCGGTAACACCATCCACAGCCCAAAGAGAGCCATCTCCGAAGCCAAGCCCGGAAATGTTCGTGTCTGGAGCGTCAATTGTCGCGACTATTTCATAATCTGCAAAACTGACACCCGCGCACACGAGAAAGATAAATACCATAAGTTTCATGAAAACCCCTTTCGTGTTGTGCAATCAATAGATAAGGAGTTCGGGCGTTGGGGTCAATGGAATACTGGTGTTCTACAGTTCTTGCTGAAATCGATTTTCCTGTTATTATAGACACTGGGAGAAGGTTATTGGTTTTCAACGAAAGAGGAATACAATGAAGGATGTGCTTCTTGTTTTGATGCTTGTTGTGCTGGCACCGCTGGCTTTTGCAGATAATACTGTAACATACGGCTGGGAAGGTACTCAAACTGTAATGGGGAACTACGGTGACATTATCTGTACCATAGACACAGACCCAATTCACGGTGGTTCACAGTCTCTTAAACTTGTAGATGATGCCGCATCAGGAACTCCTCAGGCATACGTGGGCTGGGTTGTAGGTCTTTCAGACGGTGATCAGGTAACGGCTTCTTTCTGGCGATACGATGTAACGCCAGCCGCTGCACCTTCATGCAGAATCTGGGGTGGCTGGAACGACGATCCTGCTGATATCTACAACTACGGAGGCTCTGCAAGCGGTCAGTCTGATTACGGACCAGGTACCGGCTGGGATCAGGCTGAGTTCACATGGACCGTTGAGGGCGGGCACACAGGGATCGTGATACAGGTAAGAACCTATTCCAGCGCCGGCGATACCGTCTGGATAGACGATATAACCATAACTGCGCCGGATGGTGCCGAGATACGCACTCCAGATTACACCATGGTTCTGGTTCCTCATACGTGGGCATCTATAAAAGCTACTTTCTGACGGAATACAAAGGCAAGAAGCCGGGGCCTCAGGTTCCGGCTTTTTTTCAGCTTCTGTTTTTCCTGCAGAATCACAGACAGTTACCATTTACAACACTTCCGTTCTTTCCTTCCGTTCCGTATAGTCTGTAGTCGATCTCAATATTTTCAGGGGGAATGGTATGGCGGAATTTGAACTGAATCAGGGTGAAAAAGTTTTCGCAGATACAAACAGGTTCACGCTGCAGGGTAGCGAGGTTAAATTTCCGGCATACACCAGGTGCATAATCACCAATCAGAGGTTTGTATATTTCGATTATGGGAAAATGGCTGCACTGCACTTATTCCTGGGCCTTGTAAGATACTTTGTTAAGGGAAAACCAGTGCGTTTTCCGCTGAATGAAGTTAAGCTTTGCAGGGGCCGCTATGCAAGAAATACAAGAACACTTAGCATTTCTGTTGCAGACGGCAGGAAGATTCTTTTTGATGATTTCGACAAAACTCTTCACTGGCTCAAAACTGTTCTTGAGCACAACGGTATGAGCCTGCTTCAAACAGGTGAAGAAAAGTGGCGTATCAACACACGCTGAGAAGCATTTGCAGTTTGTTGCGCCAAAACTAGTTAAAGTTATCTTCAAGCTGTACACAGTATTCGAATGGAGGATCATTGAAGAAGATATTCGCGTTTTTGTTAATTCTTATTGTTCAGATCTGTTTCGGCGAGGTGCTGTTCAGCGATGATTTTAACGACGGCAATGACAATGGGTGGACTCATCTAGGGGTTGCTGCTTTCCAGGTGATTGACGGCAGATACTTTGTTCACGCACAGCAAAGTCGCGGCCTTGGCAAATCTCTGAATGGAGATCAGTCCGGTGTAATGAGCACCGCCGATTACTCTGTACTGTGCAGTCTGGTTATGGAGTGCGGCCGGGAAAGTGGTCTCATCGCGAGGTATACAGGTGATGATCAGTGGTATTACCGTATGGTTGTTAAGCCCTACTCTTCAAGGGTACTTCTGGAAAGAAGAAATGATTCAGGGCCGTCAGTTGTGAAAGATCAGTGCAGTTTTACGCTTGTTGCAGGTTCGGATTACTGGATTCGTCTTGAGGTGGAAGGTAATTCTATAAGGGGAAGAATCTGGGATGGATCGTTAGACGAGGAACCGGAAAACTGGATGCTCACCGCAACAGATGCCCTTCAGGGAGAGGCCGGATCTTTCGGCCTGTTTGCCTCAGGTTACGGCAAGATTCCGTGGAGCAGTATTTTTGACGATGTTATAGTGTCTGTACCTGCCGGCCAGCAGTTGTCATCTGAAACATGGGCAACAGTAAAAACCAACAGCAGTGTTCAGTGAACAAAAGAAATCTGGGGACGCCTGATGAAGAGGGAAGAAGTGTAGCAAGAGCTGCCGGGCTGCTTGGTGTACTTACTTTTGTGAGCAGAGTACTGGGTCTTGCCAGAGATGTGGCGCAGGCTGCAATTCTTGGTACCGGCATGGCTGCCGATGCTTTCACAATAGCGTTTATTATTCCCAATATTCTTCGCCGTCTTTTCGGTGAGGCAACAGTTGCTTCGGCCCTGGTACCTACCTATACGGAAATACTGCTAAAAGAGGGCAAAGCGGAAGCCGGAAAACTTGCAGGAAAAATACTTACCTTCACTGGAACTGTTCTTCTGGCAGTTGTGCTTCTGGGTATGCTTCTGGCTCCCGTATTAGTAGATGTATTCGCAGCAGGATTCAGTAATACCCCCGGGAAAACAGAGCTTACTGTCCAGCTTCTCCGCCTGCTGTTTCCATACATACTGTTTGTGGGTATTGCTTCTGTGTGCATGGGTATTCTGAACAGCCACAGACACTTTCTGGCCCCCGCACTCGCGCCTGTTCTGTTCAATATTTCAGCTCTTCTGGGGCTTTTTGTTCTGGCCGGAATGTGGAAGGCTGACATGCCGGTGTGGGCGTATTCCACAGGTGTACTTGTTGGCGGTGCTCTTCAACTGCTTGTACAGGTACCTTTTATGAAAAGCAGAGGAATCAGTTTCCGTCTTGATTACTACTGGAAAGACCCGGGGTTCAGAAAGGTTTTGAAACTGGCAGTTCCAGCCCTAATAGGTCTTCTGGCTGCAGAGGTTAACATACTGGTCGATCAGCTGATTGCCTCTCTTCTGGGCGATGGTAGCGTGGCAGCTCTGTCTTACGGTCTGCGTGTAACTCAGGTTCCACAGGGAATTTTTGCAATCGCTCTCGCCACTGCGCTGCTTCCCACACTTAGCAGACAGACAGCCCTGGGCAAACTGGATGAGGCAGGCAGAACTCTTGGTTTCTCTACACTTGTAATCAGCGGAATTATGCTTCCAGCGGCACTTTACCTGGTTGTGATGGCCGAGCCTGTTGTAAGAGTTATGTTTTTCAGAGGTGAGTTTTCAGACACTTCCCTCAGGCTTACAGCAGCATCACTGCGCTTTTACTCTATAGGCATGGTGTTTTATGCTGCGGTGAAAATAACCGCCCCTGTTTACTACGCTCTGAAGGATACGAAAACACCGGTTAAGATTGCCATAGGATGTATGGGTCTGAACATAGTTCTGAACGCCGGTTTCACATATCTGTTTATGCGTACTGGTATTGTTGAACCTCTGGCCGGGCTTGCTCTTGCCAGCAGTGTTTCATCCATGGTAAACCTGCTGCTTCTAAAGAAATACCTGAAAGGCAGAATTGGAAAAGCCGGAGTTCGGGCAAGATCATGGTCAGCACTTGTATTCAGCGGAGCTGGAACTCTGCTTCTTCTCCTGTACCTGAAGCCTGTTGTTTCAACTTTTGCACAGTCTAGTGTTGTGTCTGGAGCGGTTTCTCTAGGTTTGTCAGGTATTTTTGTAATGCTTGTGGCCATCGGTCTGTTCTCTTTCACTGGAGGAAACCAGGTAAGGCAGACAGTTATGAAAGTGATCAGGCGGCGTGGCAGCTGATTCTCTTAGAAGCGCTGTATCAACGGCTCCCGACCTTCCCGGTGTGTACAGCTTTCTGGACCACAGGGGAAAAATACTTTACATAGGGAAGGCAAAAAGCATAATCATCCGTCTTCGGGGCCACATTTCAAACCCTGGAGACCTGAGACACAGAATACTTCTGGAGAAGTCTGTTACCGTTCAATGGACTGTAACAAGAACAGAACTTGAAGCACTTATCCTTGAAGCCGAGCTTATAAGAAACAACAAGCCACCGCTGAATGTGGATCTTCGAAGCTCAAACCGATACCCGTGGCTGGAAGTTACAACAAACGAGGAATACCCCAGACTGATTATAACCCGAAGTCCAGACAGGTCACTGAACATTCCACGTTTTGGTCCATACCCTGATGCTGGAAATCTAAGATCTCTCGTTGCTTTTCTGCTTGAATTATACCCGCTTAGAAAGTGCACAACAGTGTATTTGAAACACCGTGAACGACCGTGTCTTCTTGGGCAGCTTGACAGATGCCCTGCACCATGTACTACCCATGACAAGAGCAGATATACCCAGAGGGTAAACAAAATTGTTTATATGCTTCAAGGGCACTGGGGCAAAGCGCGCAGGGAGATATATCAGCAGATGAAGCAGGCTTCAGCAGGCCTGGAGTTTGAGAGAGCAGCAGATTTGAGAGATCTGCTTAAAAGACTGGATTCATTCGGCTGGCCAACACCCGAATCGGTGCGAGATGCTGTATCGCGGGATGTGATGGCAGTGAATGGAAACTGGGGCATCATCATTCAGGTAAGGAACGGAAGGTTCATGGGAAGCCTGAGACTTCCTTTTGGCTCCAGGTGGAAGTATGCGTCAGAGGCAGAAAGAATTTCCATCCTGCTGCGCTCTTACTACTCTGAGACAGGGGATATACCGAGGCAGGTGTTGCTTGCATGCGAGGTCGAAGATTCTGATGTTCTCACACAGTGGCTCAGAGAAAAAAAAGCGGGAGCGGTTGATATACTGGTTCCGGAACGGGGAGACCTGAAATCTCTTACAGATGTTGCTCAGAAAGATTTGAAACACTTCCTTCTTAAGCTGGAGTGGAAGCATCCCGCAGGGAGGGTAGAGCGGCTGGAAGCAGCGCAGGAGGCTATTGCGGATATACTTGGGCTGGAAGCTTCTCCCAGGTGGATGGTGTGCCTTGATGCGTCTACCATACAGGGGCACGCTTCAGTCGCGGCGATGATCAGTTTCCGCCTCGGAAAGCCAGACAAGGATGGCTACAGAAGGTTTTCCATGCCTGATGAAATAGCGCAGAATGACCCGGCAATGATAGCAGATGCTGTTTCCCGGTTTGCATCTCACCTTGAGGAAGAACACCCGGATGTTTTTCTTATTGACGGTGGAATAACCCAGCTGAGAGCTGCCTTCAGCGCTGGTGGGCAGCTGATGCCGAAAACAAGGTTCGTTTCCATCGCGAAGAAAGAGGAGATTCTTCTGACAGCACCGGAAGAAGAGGCAATAAAACTGCCGGACAATGCCCCCCCTCTGCTTTTGCTAAAGGCAATGAGAGACGAAGCTCACCGATTTGTTATCACATTTCACAGAACAAAAAGGGCAAAAAGCTACTTCCATTCTGCGCTGGACGATGTGCCGGGAATAGGTCCTGCGCTGAAGGCAGCCCTTCTTAAGAAATTCGGCAGTGTCGCAAGGATCGGTGCCTCGACGCTGGAAGAAATTGCTTCAGTGCCCGGTGTTGGCAGAAAGAAAGCACATGCTGTGAAGAAGGTTCTGTCTTGATAACACTGCTTATTCTTGTTTCTCTTACCCCGATCTCAGGCGTTGTATCCGGAGGCAGGGAAACAGCATTTTCCATGGAAGAGGGGCTGCTGCCTCTTTTACTATGGAAATACGAACCCTCGATTCCAACTGACAGGTCTGGTACCTTCACGGAAATTGTATTCCACAGTCTGGGCAAACAGAGCTTCCGAGTTGTTTCATCAGGTGAAACTGCGGGGATACATCCACTTGCAGCATCAAATATACGCGAGAACGGTTATACCTTCATGGCATCTGCAGGGGATATCCTTGCATACGGTATAAGAAGAGAGCAAACAGCCAGCCATGCGCTGAGCTACAAAAATGTTACAGTTGATTTTCGCGGTACGCCGTTTGAAGACGTTCATGCAGCCGGTGAATACAGAGACAGCCTGTTTCTGATTGCCGCCGCCAGTAACGCATCGGTGTTTGCGATTTCTTTTCCCTTTGGAGACGACTTTAGAGCAGGACCGGTATATCTTAGAAGAAGGCAGGAAGGAGAACTGTGGCTTAGAGCAAAGGCCAGCTTCGGTCCTTTCTGTGTGGTATCTTTTCCTGCAATCGACGAAAACACCTGTTACAGACGAGCGTACGGCACTGTGAAGCTCGACAGAGCACAGCTTGTTTACGGCTGGAACGGAGTAAACCAGTTTGCCAGGCTGTTGCTGAGTACAGGAAGACTAAGAACTGAACTGACCATGCAGGAACCGGGAGCAACTATTGTATACCGCCCTATGGACAATTTGCTGTTGATTGCTTCATGCAGTGAAGGAGGCTGGTTCCAGAGTGAAATACAGAGTGAGTTCCATGGAATTGTCGCCGGAGCTGATATTATCAGGTACCCTGGTGGCTCATTCGGCTGTGGTGTGTGTGCCGGTATTGCAATGGGAAGCAATACTATAGACCAGCAGCTGCAAATTGAACACCCTTGGATTTCAGAAAATGCGGTCAGCTCTTTCAAGTATTAGTATATTCGGTGCGTTAACACTATGAGCGATGCCGGGATGGTGGAATTGGCAGACACAGCGGACTTAAAATCCGCTGCCCCACAAGGGCGTGAGGGTTCAAGTCCCTCTCTCGGCACCACTCTGGAGGAAAATGTCTGAAATAAAAAAACTTCCGGATCATCTGATCAATCTGATTGCCGCCGGGGAAGTGGTTGAAAGACCGGCTTCTGTGGTAAAAGAGCTTCTGGAGAACGCACTGGATTCCGGGGCTACAGAGGTAGAGATAGAGCTTGAGGCTGGAGGCCGGAAACTGATAGCGGTTCGTGACAACGGCTCGGGTATGGGCAGACATGATCTTCTGCTTGCCATTCAGCGGCATGCCACAAGCAAAATATCAGCTCCTGCCGATCTAAACGATATCACAACACTGGGTTTCCGTGGAGAAGCCCTTCCCAGCATAGCCAGTGTTTCAAGAATGACAATTCTCACCGGCAGGGAAAACAGGGGATGGAAACTGTCACTTACCGGTGGCAGGGTAGACACCGTAGAACCTGCGGCAAGAACCCGCGGAACAACAGTTACAGTGGAAAACCTGTTCTTTAATCAGCCTGCGAGAAGAAAGTTTCTTCGTTCAGAGTCAACAGAGCTTGCATGGATCGAGAAGATAGTTACAGGTGCTGCTCTTTCCAGAATCGATTGTTCCTTTCTGCTTCAGCACAACGGGCGAAAGGTATTCACACTTCCAGTTACCGATTCGGTTGCCGGAAGACTGCGAGACAGATACGGGCTTTCAACGGGGGATAGATGTGTTGAATCAACCGGGCAGAGTGAAGGTGTTTCGGTAAAGCTTACCGTATTTCCAGACAGAAGATGGGCAAACAGACGGCACCAGTTCACACTGGTCAACGGAAGACCGGTTACCTCGCTTCAAATCAGTATACCGCTGCGTGAAGCGTTTTCCGGGCCTGCAGGAGATCCTTTGATTGTTTGCGACGTTACGGTGGATCCTTCTCTGGTAGATGTAAACGCCCATCCGGCAAAGAGGGAAGTTCGATTCAGAAAGCCGTTTCAGATAGAGTCTGCAGTGAGATCTGCAGTTCCGGGAATTGCGGCACACCGGATAGACAGCACAGTTTCCGCAATATCTGCCACTGGCCAGTCCCATGTTTCCTATTCAACAGAGGCGTACACAAAACGGAACCGTGTTCCTCCTGGAGCCTACCAGACAGCAATGAATTTTGAAACTCAGGTAAAACGCGAAACACCGCCTGAAAACACAGTAAATCACTGGGAAGACTCTGTTGAAATGATCCGCATCGCTGGATCTTACCTTGTAACGGAAACAGCCACAGGTCTTCTGATTGTTGATCAGCACGCTGCTCACGAAAGAATCCTCTACGAAAAGATCATAGAGTCTGTTAAAGGAGCAATGTCCGCAGGACAGCAGAGGATGCTTCTTCCAGAGGAAATTACCGTTGATGAACAGGAAAAACACATACTCAAAGTTTACAGTTCCATGATAAAGCAGGCCGGTTACGATTTCAGAATTACCGGAGACACTCTGGAGCTGCTCAGTGTGCCGGTTGGTATAAAAAGGGGAACCGAAGCTGTAAGAGAAGTATTGAAAGCTCTGACAAAGGGTGTTGATGTTTCCGAGACTGAAGCGGAAAGAATAGCGTCAGCAAGCGCGTGCGCTGGTGCAATCAAGTTTGGTGATAAAATCTCCATTGCAGAGGCAAGGAATCTTTTCCACACACTGTTCACTATGAAGGATCCATTTCACTGCCCCCACGGGAGACCCACAATGATAGAGCTGCCTTTCAGCGAGCTGGAGAATCGCTTTGGAAGATAGAATTCCGGTTATCACAGGATGCACGGCAGTGGGAAAGACTGAAGCAGCGATGTTCATCGCAGGCAGCAGACCAATTGAAATTGTGAGCGCCGACTCCAGGCAGCTGTACAGGGGGATGAATATAGGCACAGCGAAACCTTCAGCCGATGAGATGAAGAAGGTTCCCCATCACATGATTGATGTTGCTGATCCCGATACGCTTCTTTCTGCAGTGTGGTATGCTGAAAAGGCGATGGCGGCGATTAACCACATTGTCGAGAGAGGTGCAATCCCCCTTGTGGTGGGCGGTTCCGGCCTGTATATCATGTCGCTTGCAGGTCTTCTTGATTCGCTTCCATCCAGAAATGATGATCTCAGAATGGCTCTTTCGTCAATAGAAAATCAGGTTCCAGGGGCGCTTCATCGTCTGCTGACAAGCCTGGATAGCAGGGAAGCAGCACGAACAGGAAACAAAGACATGATCAGGCTGGTCAGATCCCTGGAAATAGCTCTGCTCAGCGGCTCTAAGCCATCAGAACTCAAACAGGGGGGGAAACCGGACAGCAGATTCAGGTTCGTCTATATAGAGAAAGACAACACCGCTCTTAAACAGGGAATAAGCACAAGAACATCAGCAATGCTCTCTCTCGGGCTGGTGGAAGAGGTAAAAGTGCTGCTGAATAGCGGTTACAGCCGTGATCCGGTTCTGGGAGCTACAATAGGATATACGGAAATTATTGACTATCTTGAAGGACAGTGTTCCCTTCAGGAGGCTGCCCGGGCAATTGAAACCCACACATGGCAGTATGCCAGACGGCAGAGAAACATGTTCAGGCGCCTTCCAGGCGTAATATCAGTGAGCAATGACCCGGTGGAGGTTGAAACTGCACTGTTTGGTGAGAGGAGAACTCATGGATAGAGATAAGGATTTCAATGCTGATCATCTGCCCCTGGAAGAGATACTGATTGAGGATATTGATGGTATTGAAGCACCCGAAAACTGGACCAGGGAAGATGGTGATGATTCTCCGGAAAAACCTCCGGTTGTAATTGAGGAGGGCAGGGGTTACTCTCTTGTGGGAAACCACCGTTCAGTGTGGAATTTAAAAAAAGCAGGGAAACTCATGGCAAAGTGTCTTGTTGTAAGAAGCAGCGTTCATGTGTTGCCCGCCCATCAACTGATAGACAACTGCACAGAAGAAGCCATGCTGTTCGAGGGCATTCTAAGGCGCGATATCGTACCCAACAGAAGCCGTCTTGCCGATATGATGGGTTATTCAAGGGCAAGAATCACCCAGCTGCTTAACCAGATGAAGCTTCCTCTGAACATCCGCCAGCAAGTTTTGCTTACCGATGATATCAGTGAATTCAAACTCAGACCGCTTTTAAAGATCGTAGACGATAAGCAGAGACTGCAGGCAGGATTTAAGAAACTCATGGAAGGTAAATTGTCCGGCAGGCAGATGGCTGTCTTTACAAATTCGGATGGTTTCCAGGATTCTCTCGCAGGTACTGCAGAGACTGAACCGGAAACACAGCATTCCAGTGTTCCGAAGGGCAACACGGGCAATTCGATTGCGGAACTGGAAGAGGTTTTTGCTTTGGAAGAATCAGAAGAGAACCCGGATAATACTGATATTGCTTCAGTGTCCGGAAAAACTGTATCACCGTTAAACATGGCTTCTGTTCTGAAAGAGCTGGGCAATATAAGGCAGGCAGGGTGGAGGGTAAGAGCTGCTGAATACATGCTGCCAGCGGTAGAGATGGAGTTTCTTGAAGGTGTGTCAAAACTGCGCTCAGGTCTTTATCAGGAAGCAACTGACATAATGGAGAACATTGTTTCCCGTGATCCCGATCATCATCTTGCATGGTTCTATCTTGGAAGGTGCTCACACCTTACAGGCTCATTACAGGAAGCCGAAGAGTATCTTAGAAATGCAATTTCAGGAAATCGTGACAACCCGGACTACCTTGTAGAGCTGGCCGTGGTTCTCGAAAAATTAAAGAGACATTCAGAGGCAGAAACCTTTTACAAAAAGTCTGCAGCTATAAGAAAAGCGCTGGCCGCCGGAAAATGAAAAAAATTGCGTTTGTGAGTGTTCTGCTGAGTGTGTCGTGTGCTAAAATTGTGGCTCCCTCAGGAGGCCCGGTTGATGATATTCCACCGGAAGTAGTTTCTATTCAGCCTGAGCCGGGGTGTGTGGAAGAGCTGCCGTCAGAGATAATCATCTGCTTCTCCGAGAAAATACAGGGCTCCGATGGAAGTGTACAGGTGTACCCGAATACTGGATGGGAAGCGGAAACACACGGTTCTGAAATATCTGTTTCCGATGGGGTGGGAGGTGATATTGTGATAATAACGCTTTCATCAACAATCGAAGACCTCAGGGGAAACAGGATAACCAGCCCAAAAACATTTGTTTGGAACACTGTTCCTGCAGACAGCTTTGCAGAGGTTACGGTAAACGTTGTTCGTGATGGAGCAGGAGGCGTTACTTCCAGTGCACGGTGTGATTTTTTCCTGTATCCCGATTCCATGTTTCCGGAAATTACACGGTTTCCTGACAGTCTTGGAGTTGTAACAGCCGACTGGCTGACTCCTGGCGATTACCGTGTTGTGTGCTACGAAGATATTGATCAAAGCCGAAGGTGGAATCCGGATCGGGAGCCAGGATACGAGGATAAGATATCTCTTCATCCGGGCAGCATAGAGGAAATGTCCATGACAATGACCATAGTCGACAGTATTGGCCCTCGTATTTCCGATCTGACAGTTGTAGACGGGTGGCATGTCCAGCTTTTGTGGAATGAACAACTGGGCCCTCTTGATGAAGGAACTCAGTCAGTAACAATCACCGGGCCGGACAGTGTTCCCGTTGCAGTTTACGGGTTGAACATATCGCAGGGAAGAAGCTCTACAGGAAGAGTGACAGTGTACACAGGTCAGCTTTCCGACACTGTGTATACCATTGCAGTAAACGGCATTAAGGATCTTGCCGGAAATCCTTCTCTGCCGGATACACTTGAATTCTGGGCCGTGGATTCTCTTCCGGAAACACACCTTGCTGTTCAGTCGGGATATCCGGAAAATGGAGGGATTGATGTTCCGCCTGCGGGACCTTTCTACATTTCCTTTACTGACTGGGTGGATGAAGCTGCTGCAGAATCTCTTTACACAGTTACAAGAGTTGCAGACAGCACAGAGGTTGCAGGCGAGTTTGTGCGCACTTCGGCAACGTCATTTTCTTTCACACCGGAAAAGGAACTGCTGGGAGAAAGGCAGTATCGTATTGATTTCACTTCCGGGCTGATATCTCTTCAGGGGGATTCTGTAAGCGGTGAAAGCTGGGTATTTGTTCCTGCATGGAGCGAGCAACCCGGCATAATATCAGGTACTGTCACAGGAACAGGTGCATCGGTTGTTACCATAGTCGCCACTCCTGCAGGAAGTGGTGGTAATATTCTGTCCGGCGAGTACACAACAGGCAGGTACATGCTTGGTGATATCCAGGGAGGCAGGTACACCGTTTCTGTATTTGTAGACAGGAACTCTGACGGTATGTGGAACCCGGGCGAACCCTACGGCGCATGGCCGGGAGTTGTTGAGGTATATCCCGGTGTAGAAACAGAGAATATCAATATTCAGGTGGTTCCCTGATGGTATTCAACCCGAAGCAGAGTTTCGAAAACACAACTTGTAACGCATGTGGAATCTGTTCCCTTGTGTGTCCTGAAGGTTCAATAAAAACAGATGAGTCCGGTGTTGTCATTTCCTTTGAGTCCACGTGCATTGGCTGCGGTCACTGCGGATGCTACTGCCCTTCCAACTGCTTCAGTCTGCCTGAAGAAAACTGTGGAAACATCCCGAAAAGCGAGCAGATGCAGAACCTGTTTGAAACAAGAAGATCAGTAAGGCACTTTCAGGAAAGGCAGGTTGATGAGGCGGTTATACGCTCACTTCTTGAACCTGTAGGTTTCAGCCCCACGGGGCAGAATGCTCAGGGCATTGCGGTTGAAGTAATTCTGGGGCGGAACGCAATTCAAAAACTTGTTGTTGATCCTCTTGTGAAAATGGTTCAAATACTTGACAGCTTTCGACTTCTCTCTCTGTTTGCGGGAAAGTCCAGAGGTGCTGTAACAAAAATAAGAAACGGGGAAGACATAATAACCTGGAAAGCACCCTGCATTCTGCTGTTTCGCGCTCCGGCTGGGAACGTTACCGGTAAAACCGACGCAGTTATTGCTGCAGCAATGGTGTCAATGAAGGCGGAGGCGATGGGTCTTGGAACTTTCTGGAACGGTGTTGTTCAGCTTGCATCAGTATTTCTTAAGGTTAAAAGAAGCCATGCAGTTCTTTGTGTCGGGTACCCTTTGTTGAAGAAATATCAGCGTATTCCTGAAAGAAACTGGACCTATGGACGCCAGGGCAGATCATCGTGAAGACCGGGTCTTTCCTCACTTCTTACCATAATGTTTGACCATCCTAGCAAACTTGGAACACTGTACAGAGCCATGTCAATTCTGCTTATTCTGTACTCGTTTCCTTCGGTTTTGTAGAGGCGTCTGAAGCTTCCAACAGAACCATCCACCAGGTAACCCTGCCGAACCGCAGGTCGTCCTTCATACTCCATGCTGGCCAGTGTGGCCTCCGCTCCCGCACCATGTGGAATCTGACCGCCCGGGTAGGCAACCACATTGATCTGTGATGTTCTTAGGCCAAGTCTCCGCTGAAAAGAATTAAGCGCTGGAATAATCTGCTCCCAGTATCGTGATGGAGGGATTCTTGTGAATGAAAGATGGTCTGCAGAGTGGTTTCCAATGCAGTGACCCATGTCTAAAACTGCGTTAAGCTTTTCTTCAGTGTTGTTTCCGAAGGGAACCTTGTCCCAGCTTATGAAGAATACTACACCTCGGCCAAAGTCAGGGTGCTCTTCTATAAAAGTGTTTACTATTGCCACTGCGCAATCAGGATCGATATGCTGCTGGTTATCAGTGTACCTGAAGTTGTCCTCCCAGCCGTCATCAAAAGTTATCATAAGAGGCCGTCTGTTCATGGGAACTCTTCTAAGACCGTCTTCTATGTCAGACGGCAGAATAAGGAAAAAACCTGCGTCGTACAGCAGCTGAAGATCATTTCTCAGTTTGTAGGGAGTTGCACTGTACTTGCTCCGGAAATTCGTAATGTGATGGTATGTAATTACAGGAATACCGCTTGCATAATCCGAAAACTCCGGTGCCGTTCCATGTTCAAGCTCAGGGGCATTGCCTACTACAGGAACAAAACCTGCCAGAATAAGAAGCAGAGCTGTCACAGGGGTATTACCGTGATGCGATCGAGATCGGTGTTTACCTTGCCGTCTACGAAAACGCCTATCTGGCCTGTAGGAGGCACTGCCGTTCGAACCACTTGAACAAGCTGTCCGTTAACGGAAAAGTCTGTGTAGTTCCCGTGAATCTCTGCAGTAAGCTCTACTTCTGTCAGCCTGTACGGCAGAAGCCTTGAAGTCTCAAAGGCATCCAGACCCATAACAGGTATCCAGAGCCCGTTCAAACACCTCTGAATGGTATACTGGCTTCTTCCGTTGACACCGAGCAGAAGAAAATTGTTTTCTCCGTCTGCCCGAAGAACAATTCCAATCACCGAGTGCGGCATGGCATCTGTTACATTGAACACCGCCTGAACCAGACCGTCTTTCACAAGACCTGATGTGCTGAGAAGAACAACAGGTTCGCTGAAATAATGATTGTCTATGTGAAGCGCTCCGTTGTAAACAGTGTACGAAATTTCCGTTCCAAACGGTCTGTCAAGAACACTCTGAAAAGTGCAGTTCATCAGTGTGTCATCCGGCATGGGCGCAACCTCATCCACAGATACAGTGTGAAGTTCTTCTGCTGATACCTGTGTTCCGACGGAAGATGAGCCGACGAAGAAACCGCTGGTCTGTTGGGTGGAACCGCAGGCCATTGCCAGCACGGAGGTAACAATGATGTATATTTTCCTCATGAGAAATTGTCTCCATCTTTTTGAAAGCGACTGAAATAGTGCTGAAAACTATTGTATTTGCCGTGTACTGTCTAGTGCTGTACTCTGCTTCAGGTTGCAACCGAAAACCTGAAGTGCATCTGCCGGCTGTCCGGCAGCCCTCTGCAGAAGAGTTTGGATACGCACATCTGCCTCCTCTGTATCTGGTAATAGAACCGGACTCTCTGGAAGTTCCAGTTGTATGGAATCGCAGTTCACTGCTGTTTGTGAGAACAGTTACCCATGAAACCACTGTTGAATCCGGTGACACTATTCTTTCCGGAACCGACCCTTTCTTTGCTGTGGAAATTCAGAGGCTGGAAATGGCACTCGACATAGCTGAGGTTACAGGAGACAGTGTTGCTGCAGACAGCCTGAAGTTCATGCTCTCAGATTCCTCCTCTATTGTGTTTATCACATCACCTTTGACAGGAACAATCACAGACCTGGCTACTCAGGGAACTACTCTACAGCCAGGGGATACTGTGGCAGCAATTACCGGTGCTCCACCAGACTCTGTTTACATTCTTGTACCTGCCTACAATCACATAAAGTGGCCTGAAGGTCTTGAAGGATGCAGAGCAACAGATCAGGGGCTCAGGTGCACAGGAACATGGCCGGGGGAAACGGCCTTGCTTCCGGGAACATGGTCAGTTCAACAGAGGTTCATCTATGAAGATGACCTTGAATCATTTGTTGTAACCACAGCAGCAGACACAGTACCAGTGACAATCATCGGTTACACGGATACGTCAAAAATTGTATACTCGCCTTTTCTGCTGGATTCTGTAGCTCTTATTCCCTGGTAAACCTGTTTACCCGTGTGTGACATGATGATCCAACACCGTTTTTATCGTAGTAGTTCTGGTGATAATTTTCTGCAGGCCAGAAGTTACCGGCAGGGGAAACCTCGGTGGCAATACGGTAACCGCTGTTTTCAAGAACAGATACCAGCTCGTTAACCACGGAAAGCTGCTGTTCCGAAGTGTAGAAAACGGCTGATCTGTACTGTGTTCCGGTATCCACTCCCTGGCGGTTAATCTGCGTTGGGTCATGTATCTCGAAAAAAGTCATGGCCAGCTCTCTGAAGGAAACCACAGAGTTATCAAAAACTACCTCTACAGTTTCTGCGTGGCCGGTGGAACCGGAGCACACATCCGTGTATCCAGGATTGGTGAAATTACCCCCCATATAACCGGAACGGGCAGAAATAACCCCGTCGGTATGATTAAAGCTGTGTTCCACCCCCCAAAAGCACCCGGCTGCAAAGTAGGCCCTTTCTATTCTTTCTTCAGGAATAAACGCCATAGAAACAGAATTGACACAGTGTCTCACATCGGTTTCAGTGTAGCCTTCTCCTGTGAATACATGGCCGAGATGAGCGCCGCAGGAAGCACACAGTATTTCTGTTCTGATTCCGTCAGCGTCAGCCCTTCTGGTAACTGCCCCCGGTATTTCCGTGTCAAAAGAAGGCCAGCCACAGTGTGATTCAAACTTGGTGCCTGAAGTGTAGAGGGGACTGCCGCACCTTCTGCAGGTATAAATTCCTTCCTCAAATGTATCAACATAGGCACCGGTGTAAGGAGATTCCGTTCCTCCGTGTAGAATAACGTTCTGTTCTTCCTGTGTGAGGTCTCTGTATTGCATTTGTTTTCCCCTGTTCAACATGAATGCTGTAAGTAGAGCTGTTCCCAGTGCTGAACATAACCCCGGGAACAACGGAGGTTCCAAAGCCCCGGCACCGGGTTATATTCGTCTTTCAGGGGAGGGGCATTTTTGCAAAACGAGAGGGGACTCTGTTGTCCGCACAACTATTTGATTTCAAACCCGGTTTTAACTGGAACAGTGTGCAGCCGGAAACACTTGAACAATTCAATTTGTGGCGCAAACAGGGAAGGCTGGGTTTTCTTGATCTGCCTTACAATCTTACCCTTCATCGGGACACGGCAGAGCTGGCAGAGATGTACAGGCGCAAACACGGCACGCTGTTTGTTGCCGGCATAGGAGGGTCGTCTCTGGGGCTTCGGGCAATACTGTCTGCCCTTAACGATCAATCAGGCCGCAAAGTTATTGTGGCAGATTCTCCTGACTCAAGGGTGATAAGCCGTGCTGTTGCAAATGCTTCACCAAGAAACTCTTTGATAAGTGTTGTAACAAAATCCGGCGGAACAGCAGAGACTCTGTCGATCTTTATGGAACTTCGCCGAAAACTGGGCAAGGATGCTCCGGTTGTTGCCATCACAGACCCTGTGAACGGCCAGTTAAGAGAACTGGCAGAAAAGAAAGGCTGGAGTACACTGCCGGTTCCTGCGAATGTTGGAGGCAGGTTCAGTGTTCTCTCTCCTGTTGGGCTTTTTCCTGCCGCTTTCGCTGGAATTGATACGGCCGGGCTATTAAGAGGAGCTGCTGAAATTGTTGAAGACTTTGAAACAAATTCCGGAAAAAGCCTTGCTGCAGTGATTGCCGGGGCATTCCTTTCCAGGTTTAAGAGTCACCCTGTTCATGTTTTCATGCCCTACTCGGATTATTTATACGACACCGCTCTGTGGTTTGCACAACTCTGGGCAGAAAGCCTTGGAAAAGCTGTAGATCTGAATGGAAACACTGTAGCTACAGGTCAAACTCCCCTGGCCTGTAGGGGTCCTGCAGATCAGCACTCACTTGTTCAGCTTTTCATGGAAGGCCCTGCCGACAAAACAGTTACCATTGTTACGGAAGGTAATCCTGAAAACACCGAGCCGCAGCCGGGAGAATTTTCGGATCAACCGGCAATGAACTACCTCGAGGGCAGAAACCCTGATATTCTAAGAATGGCAGAGGCGGAGGCCACATCCACAGCTCTCTCGGAAAGGGGGCTTCCTGTAAACAGGCTGCACCTTCCCTGCATCAATGCCGGTTACCTGGGGCAGGTATTCATGGCTCTTGAAATAGC
>CAZRXU010000038.1:0-3641 GCA_964604135.1 uncultured bacterium
CTGAAACTGCATCGTTAAAAAACAGGCCGCAGGAATTACCCTGCGGCCTGCTTGTCATGCTGATTTAGAACACTTCGGCCATGGATTTATCGATAATACCCATGGCTTTCTCAACCTCTTCCTCGGTGATGTTCATGGGAGGACGGAATCTAACTGTTACATGGCCGCAGGGGAGGATGATTGCTTCGTTCTCAAAGATTTTTGAAAGCAGAGCAGTTCTAATCTCTGTACTCTCAACATCGAAGGCGATCATGAGACCGCGGCCTCTGATGTTTGTTACTTTGCCTGGATATTTTGCCGCAAGGGCATTCAGACCCTCAATAACCTGGTCATGACGGGCGCGAACATTCTCTAGAATGTTTTCCTCAACCATGATTTCAAGATATTTGGTGCATCTTACCATGTCTACAAGATTGCCGCCCCAGGTTGAATTGATGCGGCTTGATTCGTGGAACACATTGTTTTCAACTTCATCAACTCTTCTGCTGCAGGCGATACCGCAGACCTGTGCCTTTTTACCAAAACAGAAGATATCGGGAGCAACTCCCAGAGTCTGCCAGGCCCACCACTCGCCAGTCATTCCCATTCCGCTCTGAACTTCGTCGAAGACAAGAAGGAATTCGTGCTTGTCAGCTCTTTCTCTAAGTGCCTGGAGGTATTCGGGGCGGAAGTGGTTGTCGCCGCCTTCACCCTGAATAGGTTCAATAATAAGACAGGCAATGTCGTGACCGTGCTGTTTTACGGCATCATCAATCTGCTTCAGGCTGGCTTCTTCAGCAGCTTTGATGGCATCGATATTGTCTTCAACAGGAAAGATCATGGCTGGCGGGTCAACTCGGGGCCAGTCGAACAGAGGGAAGTACATGTACTTTCTGGGGTCGGCGGTGTTTGTAAGGCTGAGAGTGTAACCGGTTCTTCCGTGGAATGCTTTTTTGAAGTGAATGACTTTTTTGCCCAGTTTGTCTCCGCGACCGGCAGCGATATTTTTTCTTACTTTCCAGTCGAAGGCTGTTTTGAGGGCGTTTTCTACAGCAAGTGCTCCACCTGAAACAAAGAAGAGATAGGGGTGGCTGTCTGGAACAACAGTGTTTGCGAAGGTGTCTACAAAAACAGCCATTTCTTCGGTGTAGAAGTCACTGTTTGACGGTTTGTTGATTGCAACCTCGGCTATGTAGTTTTTCCATTCCGGAGTGGTCATTGAAGGATGGTTGAAGCCCAGAGGAGCGCTGGCAAAGAAACTGAAAAGATCGAGATAATCTTTGCCTGTTGCGGAATCATGAATTGTTCGGCCCTGGCTTTTGCGCAGGTCAAGTGCGATGTCGTACCCATCGGCAAGCATGTGCTTTCCGATGGTCGATTTGATTTCTGTAGCTGGTATATGCCTCATCTGGGGCCTCCGTGTGGGTTAGGAGTGAATGCATCTCTGTTTGAGATTGATGGCTCAAATCTGAAAGAGATTGAGGCGTTTGTCAACTCACAGGTAATGTGGCATCAGAAATAGCCTTTACCTATATTTCTACACAGTACGCAGGAGTGTAGCAGACAAAGAGATTGCGTTATTTATAGTACCTACATCAACAATAGAATGAAGGAGAAAAATGGAGCCGATTCGTAGTCTTGAGCAGCTGAAGAAGCACGCAAAGGATCTCCCTTCAAGTGTAGTATCCGTTGTTCGCGCCGACGAGGTGGAAACCCTTTCCGCTGTTAAGGAAGCGGTAGAGGGTGGTATGGTTGAGTGTATTCTTATAGGTCCGGAAGATGGAATCCGAAAAGCTGCCCGGGAGGCTGATTTTGATATCAGTAGCATCAAAGTTGTTAATGCTGCAGATGATAAGGAAAGCGCGGCAATTGGTGTTGAACTTGTCCGTTCCGGCGAGGCTCATGTGCTTATGAAAGGTCTGGTCGCCACCAGTACCTTCCTCAAAGCTATTCTTGATAAAGAACACGGTCTTCGGGGGAAAGGTCTTCTCAGCCACGTGGCTGCTTTTGATGTTCCAGTTTACCCCAAACTTCTGGTTGTTACAGATGCGGCCATGAATATTGCACCTACGCTTGAGCAGAAAAAAGAAATGCTTGAAAACGCGGTTATCGTGGCAAGAGCATTGGGTATAGAAGTTCCCAAGTGCTCTTACATCTGCGCAAAAGAAGTTCCATACGAGAAGATGCCCTGTACAATGGAAGCGGCAGAGATGCAGAAAATGGCCGATGCCGGCGAGTTCGGTGACATTCTGTTCGACGGCCCCCTTGCACTTGACCTGGCTGTTTCCCCTGTTTCTGTGAAGATCAAGAAGATAGAAAGCAAGGTTGCCGGGGATGTTGATGTTGTTCTCATGCCGGATATCGAAGCGGCCAATGTTCTGTACAAGGGGCTTATTTTCCTGGCTGGCTCTGAACTGGGCGCAGTGGTAATGGGTGCGAAGAATCCAATTGTTCTTACAAGCCGCGCAGACAGCGCAGAGAGCAAACTCTGCAGTCTCGTCCTCAGTGGTGTTGTGGCGGCTTACCAGGGAAGGTAACACAAATGAATTTAGTGCTGGCCAGCGATCACGCCGGGTTTCACCTGAAGGAACAACTGGTCAGCCGACTGGAATCGGAGGGGCATCAGGTTCTTGATCTGGGTGCCTTTTCCACAGAGTCGGTTGATTACACAGACTATGCTCAGGCCCTTTGCCGGGCTGTTTTAGAGGGCAAAGCTCAGCGAGGCATTCTGATCTGCAATTCGGGTGTGGGAATGAGTATAGCAGCCAACAGGTTCAAGGGAATAAGAGCTGCTCTGTGTCTTTTCCCAAGAATGGCTTACTATGCCAGACGACACAACGACGCAAATGTTCTTGCCATGGGAGGTGGTACCACAGGGTTTTTCACAGCTTCCGAGATAGTGGATGTATTTCTTTCCGAAGAATTTGAAGGCGGAAGGCACAAGAGAAGAACAGATAAATTCGACTCTGCGGCAGTGAACTAATGATTGATCTTATCTGTGGAGCCAGGCCAAATTTTATGAAGGTTGACCCTATCATCAGGAGTTTGTCTGAAGAGGTCAGACTTGTTCACACTGGCCAGCACTACGACTACTCAATGTCCGGGAGTTTTTTTGACCAGTTGGGTCTGCCGAAACCCGATATCAATCTTGGTGTTGGCAGTTCTTCAATAACTGTTCAGACTGCCGACATAATGAAGGCCTACGAGCCGGTGTTTGTTCAGGGAAAACCTGACGCAGTTGTTGTTGTGGGAGATGTGAATTCCACCCTTGCGTGTGTGCTTACAGCAGTAAGGTACGGAACTCCCACAGTTCATGTTGAGGCAGGGCTCAGAAGCTTTGACAGAACAATGCCCGAGGAGATAAACAGGCTGCTTACAGACCAGATCAGCGACCTCCTTCTTATTACCAGCAGTGAAGCAAGGCAGAATCTGCTGCGGGAAGGAAGGCCGGATGATGCTGTAGTTATGGTGGGCAACCCCATGATAGACACCCTTCTTCGACTTCTTCCCGGTACCGAAAGAATACAGGTTCCAGAGGAGAAGTTCGGTCTTGTTACGCTTCACAGGCCAGGCAATGTTGATAACAGAGAGCTTCTTGGCCGCATACTTGATTCTCTTGGTGCGCTTGCCCCGATGCACTTGGTTTTCCCGGCACATCCCCG
>CAZRXU010000038.1:3741-22252 GCA_964604135.1 uncultured bacterium
TTGATTCTCTTGGTGCGCTTGCCCCGATGCACTTGGTTTTCCCGGCACATCCCCGCACGCTTAAGAACATTAGGAACTGGGATCTTCAGAACAGGGTACCGTCGAATCTTAAGATGGTAAAACCCATGGACTATCTCAGTTTCATCAGGCATCAGCAGAAGGCTGAAGTGGTGATAACCGATTCCGGGGGAGTACAGGAGGAAACATCTGTAATGGGGGTTCCATGCGTAACAGTACGCCCCAACACAGAGCGGCCGGTAACCTGCACAGCCGGAACAAATGTTCTGTGCCCTGACCCTTTGGAAATACCGGAAGCAGTAAGAATTCAGATACAGAAAAGACCGGATACTCCCCCTGTTATTCCCATGTGGGATGGTAAGGCGGGGGCCAGGATAGCTTTGGAAATAGAGAGGATACTGAAATGAAAATATGGAGAGGTTTTTTGCCGGTACTTGTTACTGTTCTTACTGTTGCTGCTTGCAGTACCGGTTCCGCCGAACAAGAGATACACGAATCATTCGCCACTGCCGACCATCAGAAGTTTGCAGTTTCACTTCAGGGTGAAGATGTGGGCTACATGACCATACAGACAGAGGCAGTGGGAGATTCTCTCTTCATAACTCAGAGTATGGAATGGCATCTGCTGCTTATGGGAACCACAAGAACCGTCTCCATGAATATTGAAGCCAGAACAGGTACAGACATGGATCTGGGCTACCTGACCATGAGTATGTCTGATGGCACATCTGTAATTGAAACAATATCTCGGCGCATCGAAAACACAGTTGAAACAACGGTTACAACTTCAGGCAGAGATATTGTAAACAGCAGCGACTTTGAAGGTGATTACCTTCCCTCTTTTGTTGACCTTGCTGCAGCCACCATGGAGTGGGCAGTTGGTGATGAGAAGACCTTCCCAACCTTTGACCCTTCCACAGGTATCATTTTTCCGGCTACAGTGACATGTGAGGCTTTTGAAGATATGTCTCTTATGGGTGATACTGTTTCTGCTGCCCGTCTTTTGATTGTTCAGCAGGGTATGAGAAACACCGTCTGGGTTTACCAGGGGCAGATCGTGCGCGAGGAAGAAACCGGCATGGGAATGGTTTTAACGAGGGTTGCCCCGGATACAGAAGACAATGTTGTTGCATCAAGTGATCTTTACGAGGCTTATGCAGTCAGTTCCAACTCGGTGCAGGATCCCAGGCAAACCGGAGAGAGATCCTGGCTTCTTGTAGGCGATGTGGACTGGAGCGAATTTGAACTGGACTACCCCGGTGTACAGGATGTGTCTGATGGCCCTGTTGTAACAGTTACATCCAGTATACCCCGGAACCCTCTTCCCTTCCCAATGGCTGATCCAGGAGAAGAGTTTGCATTGTATCTTGAGGCGGATGCCATGATACAGTGTGAGGATTCAGTAATGATAGCAGTGGCAGACAGCCTTACAGAAGGTGCTGTGGATGCCTGGGATGCTGTTACACGGATTTCGAGGTTTGTAGATCGTGGTGTGGAAAATGTGCCTACAGTATCTCTTCCATCTGCGGTGGATGTTCTGGACAACATGCGCGGAGACTGCAACGAACACACTATTCTTACTGTTGCTCTGTGCAGAGCTGTGGGAATACCGGCTGTTACCTGTGCCGGTCTTGTGTATGTAGACAACGGTATTTTCGGATACCACGCCTGGCCTGCCGTATGGGTGGGTGAGTGGGTAGCAATAGATCCCACTTTCGGGCAGCAGGTTGCAGACTGTACGCACATAGTGCTGGCGCAGGGAAGCCTTGACGCGCAGTATGTGGTGAACGGTGTTCTGGGTCGTCTTTCAATAGAAGAGCAATAGCACTTGTTCAGAAAATCTGAACAGACAGCCATGAAAAGGGCAATGGAAATTGCCCTGGGGGGCGGGAAGAAGGTTTTCCCCAACCCGCTGGTAGGGGCGGTTATTCTTTCTCCTGAAGGTGAAATGGTTTCGGAAGGTTTTCACGAATTTTACGGTGGGGTGCATGCAGAGCGAAACGCATTGGAGAAAGTCGGTGATGTAACCGGCTGTACCATGGTAGTTACCCTTGAGCCGTGCAGCCATCACGGAAAAACGCCACCGTGTGCAGATGCCATAACCAGTTCCGGAGTAACAAGGGTTGTTGTGGGTATGGAAGACCCGAATCCCCTTGTTTCAGGGAAGGGAATTGAGCTTCTTAGAGACAGCGGCATTGATGTTGAAGTAGGTCTTCTTGAAAAAGAGGCGAGAAAACTGAATGAGGTTTACCTTCACTACATTGCCACAGGAAGAAGTTTTGTTCACCTGAAGATGGCTGGAACACTTGATGGAAGAAGTGCCGCCGCAGATGGATCCAGCAGATGGATTACAGGCCCGGAGGCCCGGAAGAGGGTACATGAATACAGACGGGATTCGCATGCCGTTCTTGTGGGAGGCGGTACTGCAGTTGCCGATGATCCGGAACTTACGGCAAGAGATGTAAAGTGTTCAGACGAAAACCAGCCGGTGAGGATTGTGTTCTCTCGCCGTTCTCTGCCCGAAAAACTGAAGCTGTTCAGCCTGCCCGGCAGAACAGTCGTGGCTACAAGCGGAACAGAGAGTTATCCCGGTGCTGTTGAAGAGTGGAGAGATATTCAATCTCCGGAGCAGCTTCTTGTCAAAACAGCAGAGCACGGGCTGGGATTGATCCTGTGCGAGGGAGGAGGATCTCTTGCGGCTTCACTTCTTCGGGAACACCTGGTTGACAGGTTAAGCATATTCACAGCACCGGCGTTGCTGGGCAGCACAGGAATTCCGCTTGTGGGAAATCTTGGTGTAGAGAGAATAGAGAATATTCTAAGAATGGAAGATGTTACGGTAACAATGATCGGAAATGATATTCTTACGGAGGGGCGAGTTGTTTACAGGGCTGATTGAAGCTATGGGAACTGTCAGAAGTGCGGGTAGCAGATTTCAGGTTGAATCCGAAGCGGATCTCAGCCTGATGCGTGGTGACAGCCTTGCGGTTAACGGCTCGTGTCTCACTGTTACAGAGGTAAAGAAAAACAATCTGTTTTTTGATGTTTCCCCTGAAACTTCTAGAAGAATTGTTGTGCCTGTTACAGGTGCCAGAGTGAATCTGGAGAGGTCGATGCCGTCAGACGGCAGGTTTCATGGTCATTTTGTTACCGGGCATGTTGATGAAGCTGGGATTGTTACAAAGGTAAGAAGAACTGCAGGCTTCAGTGAGTTCTCTGTTTCCTTTCAGCGGAAAAACACTCTGTTTCTTGTAGAGAAGGGCTCTGTGGCTGTCGCCGGTATAAGCCTTACAGTGGTCTCGGTAACTCCTGGGGAATTTGTTGTTGCTGTTATTCCCGAAACTCTTAATGCAACAACTGCAGGGGAATGGAAACCAGGTTACAGAGTTAATCTAGAGTTCGATATAATAGGCAAGTATGTAACACAGGCTGCTCGGGCAGCCAGATCCAGTGAATCGCTGAGGGAGTACCTTGAACAGTCTCGCAGGAGCTGAAGAAGCTATTGCCGCCATAAAACGCGGCGAAATGATAATTGTTGTTGATGATGAGAACCGGGAGAACGAAGGCGATCTTCTTGTAGCGGCAGAGTTCTGTGATGCAGAGCGTATTAACTTCATGGCTACACACGCCAGGGGTCTTATCTGTCTCGCAATGAAGAGAGAGCATCTGGCCAGGCTGGATCTGCATGAAATGGTTCCCAGGAACACCTCACTGCATAAAACAGCATTTACCGTAAGTATAGATGCTGTTGACGGCGTAACCACAGGTATCAGTGCCGCAGACAGAGCTAAAACTATCTCTGTTGCCATCAATCCTGATACAGAGCCTGAAGATCTGGGAAGACCAGGTCATATATTCCCACTTGCGGCAAGAGATGGTGGTGTACTTAGAAGAACAGGCCATACGGAAACAGCAGTAGATCTTGCAAGGCTGGCAGGGCTTCACCCGTCCGGTGTGATCTGTGAGATAATGAACCCCGACGGAACCATGGCCAGACTTCCTCAGCTGCAGAAGTTTGCGAAGCAGCACGACCTGCTGCTTACATCTGTGGAAAACCTGGTTAAGTATCGCCACAAGAATGAAGTGCTTGTAGAGTGCGTTGCAGAAGCAACCCTGCCCACGGATTTCGGTGAATTCCAGGTAAGAGTTTACGAGAGCCTGATAGACAGAGAAACCCATGTAGCCCTTTACAAAGGTGACATCACAAAAGACGAAAGTATTCTTGTAAGGGTGCATTCTCAGTGCCTTACAGGTGATGTGTTCGGCAGCAGAAGGTGTGACTGCGGAAGCCAGCTTCATGCCGCAATGAGAAGGGTAAACGATGAGGGCTGCGGTGTGGTGCTTTACATGGCGCAGGAGGGCCGAGGAATAGGGCTGGCCAACAAGATCAAGGCGTACCATCTGCAAGACAACGGTCTTGATACTGTCGATGCCAATATAGAGCTGGGTTTCCCGCCTGACCTCAGAGATTATGGAATAGGGGCCCAGATTCTTAGCGATATGGGGCTGACCTCAATCAGACTTATGACAAACAATCCAAAGAAAATAATAGGGCTGTCCGGTTACGGTCTCCGTGTTACGGAGCGTGTGGGAATAGAAGTTCGTCCCACCGAAGAAAACCGTTTCTATCTCAGAACCAAGAGAGACAGAATGGGGCACCTGCTGAAGGGAGTTGATGAAGATGGCCTGGATACACGAAGGACAACTTGAAGGTGATGGTCTGAAAACCGCTATTGTTGTGTCCAGATTTAACAGTTTTATAACAGGCAGGCTTCTTGATGGGGCTCAGGACTGTCTTATTCGTCACGGAGTGGAAGAAGAGGATATCAATGTGTTCTGGGTTCCCGGTTCCTGGGAAATTCCAACGGTAGCGGCAAAGCTGGCTTCAAGCAGATCTTTTGATGCCGTGATTTGCCTGGGTGCTATAATTCGTGGAGAGACTCCTCACTTTGACTTTGTAGCATCAGAGAACGCAAAGGGTATAGCACTTGCTGGAATGAATTCTTCTGTTCCTGTGGTGTACGGCATGATTACAGCTGATACTGTTGATCAGGCTGTAGACAGGGCTGGTACAAAGAATGGAAACAAAGGTTTTGATGCAGCAATGACCGCTCTTGAACTTGCAAGCCTTTATATACAGATCAATGAGTTTACAGAGGACATACCTGAAAGCGTGGAGGGGTAATTTGGGTCTTCGTACCAGGGGCAGAAAGTTTCTTCTGCAGTGTCGCTACGCTGCAGAAGCAAACGAGCAGACTGTTTCCGAGAATATGGAACTGATGAACATGGCCTCACGCATATCTGATCCGGAAACCAGAGTATGGATAAAAGAGCTTGCTAATGCCGTAGACAGGAACAGAGAAGAAATAGACGCCTTTATAGAAGGCTCGCTGGTTAACTGGTCGATGAACAGGCTGACACCTGTAACAAAATTGATTCTGGAACAGGCAGCTGCAGAAGAAAAATACATGGAAATTCCGGCTCCTGTTGTGATCAAAGAGGCAGTTCGTCTGGCAGTTGAATTTGAAGGCCCTAAAACCGGTTCCTTCGTCAACGGCGTACTGGATAAAATGCTGATTAGAGTGCAGGCACCGTAGAAACAGCTGTTTTCAGTCTTGTTCTTTTCTGTAGTCTATCAGCAGCTTGTAGTGATCAGTAAGTGCCATTAGATCCCGGCGGTTTGATATTCCAGACAGACCCATGCGAAACGCTTCCCAGGCAACTCCCGGTTGATTCATTTTGCGAACGGCAAGATCCATAATTCGGGTGTAGACTTCCAGCCTTTGCGGATCTTTGGGAATCATTTTCTTGAGTAGAGCAAGAGCTTCGTCGTGTTTCCCTTCCATGATTCTTGATTCCGGAATGCTGAACATCAGGTTTACTTCCTGTTTGCCGTTCTTCGGGTAGAAAATAGAAATAACAGGTTTGGTCACATAGCTGAGAGCAGGAGAGATAAGCAGCAGAATGCCAATCAGAACAGGCAAAATGCCCAGCATTGACAGAGAGCAATGCAGTCTTATCAGGTATACTCCGGCAGCCAGAAACGGAATAGAAATCAGGATTCTTACACCGGTGCTGGAAAGACCGCCTTCCCTGTAACTCATCACTTTTCCTTCCTTCCAGATGTTTCAAATTACCGCCCACCGGTCTATTCTAATTCAAAACTCAACCTGCTGTAAAGCATTTCGAGAGTGAAATCTGCTTGTATGTCATGCGGATGAAAAGGTACGAAAGGCTTTTTTTGCTGTATAAATGAGCAACCGTGTTTTTCTTTCTCACGTGTTCTATAATACACAGGTTGGCAGGTGCAGAGCACAAATTGTCTGGAGCGGTTATGCTAATCAGGGTACTCAGTGACATTCACGGTAATCTGGCTGCTTTGAAGAAGGTACTGGAAGATACTGCAGGATTGAAGGCGGATTCTACAGTGTGTCTTGGAGATATTGTCGGTTATGGATCTCATCCGGTTGAATGTGTAAACATCGTCAGAAAAGAATGCGATGAAGTTGTTGCCGGAAATCACGACCTGGGTGCGGCAGGGCTTATCGGCATTTCACATTTCAACAGAGACGGCCAGGCTGCCATTGAATGGACGCGCACTCAGGTTAGCCCTGAGCAGATCGACTGGATCAGTTCTCTTCCGCTTCAAACCTTCTACTACGGTATCAGCCTCAGCCATGCTTCTGTGAAGGATCCTTCATCCTGGATCTACATTCTTAACAGGCAGAATGCAATTGATGCTGTCCTTGCATCAGGAGAGTATCTTTCTCTATACGGTCATACACACATACCAATGCAGTGGGACAGACTGGGCAGTTGTTCAGATAAAATGTCCGGCAGTTTAGATAGCTTCAGTCTTATTAACTGCGGAAGTGTCGGCCAGCCCAGAGATGGTGATCCCAGGGCTGCATACCTTCTGCTTGATACAGAGCAGAAAACCTTTAAGCATGTGCGCGTTATGTATAATGTTCAGTCGGCAGCAAATGCAATTCTTGAGGCAGGGCTTCCTGAAAACCTTGCCAAACGCCTTCACCTTGGAAAGTAGAATTTAAAGTACACTACCGAAAGAGAAACAACAATGCTCATGTCTATTCAAAAACTGTCTTTAATTGGTGTTTTGATCGCGGTGTTCACAGGCTGCGGAGTTGCTCCTTCAGGAAGTGAAGCGAACACAGATACAGAGCTGCAGATTCAGGTGGATACACTTATCCCCATGGATTCTATCGGTGTACTCATGGGTGACAGCAGCTATATGCTGGGTTCAATTGCCGACTTTACCACGTTCCCAGGCGGGAAACCAGTAATACTGGATCAACTGAAGGGTACAGTGTCTGTATTCGACAGTACCGGAGTGTTCCTGAACAGTTTTGGAGGACTTGGCGAGGGGCCAGGGGAGTTTCAGTATCCGTTCGCAGTGACACGGCTTTCTTCAGGGCTTGTGGTAGTAGCGGGAGCCAGGGGGAAGATGACTGTGTTTGACGGGAATGGCGATTATGTCTGCGATTGGAGTATCGACGGGTTAACCGGGCTTCCCATGGAACTCGTTCCTTTCAGCGACTCTACATTTGTCTGTTACCGCTTTACAATGCAACTTAACGATGAAGGTTACAATATTAACTACTCGCTTAAACGGTACAATGCCGTTACCGGCGAAGTTGTTGCTGTGTATTTCGACTGGTTGGGAGAGCCTGATCCGTCAACGGACTTTATCCCAGCCTATCTTGTTGCAGCGTCCGACGGAGAGGGGACGCTGTACCTCAGCAGAGTTCAATCTGACAGCTGGATGGTTGAGGTGTACGGAGAAGAGGCTCAGCCTCTGGATACGATTTCTGTGTTTCCAGGTAGGGAAAGAACAGCGATTCAGGAAACAGATTACATTCCGGGCCTTCTGTCTGTTTCTTATGCAATTTCAGATGCTGACGGTAATGTGGAACAGCTCAGTGTTAACATGCCGGAGTTCCACCCGTTTATAAGTGCTCTGGGTGTTGACGGTGAGGGGAACATCTGGTGCTGTAGAGGCGGGCTTCCTGGAGATACCTGGGATGTTGTCTCTCCTGAAGGTATTGTGGTGAAAGAAGTGGTTATCGCCCTTCCTGATTCTGCATATTACATTGGTACTGATGTAAGCCCATACGGTGTTCTTGCGTATGATGTTTTTACAGAAGATTTTCAGAAGCTCTATGTAATGGGCAACTGAGGAACGAAAGCGGTTTATGGCTATAAAGATGTACGACGGGAAAAACTGCCCCTGCCCGGCAGATTGTGTGCGTCACGGAAAGTGTAAAGTTTGTATAGAGTTTCATCATACCAAAGGTGAAGTCACTTACTGTGAACACCTTGCCGGTAAGCAGACAGACAATACAGAGCATACACAACCGGAGCGGGCAATCCCGTCAGGTAAGGAAATAAGGTTGCTTGATTACGCACCCTGCGCCGGTTGAGCTGGTAAACTAAAGCCTGCCAGGCTGGCAGGCATAGTAGCACAGCTTCCCAGGTATGATTCTCCAAATCTTCTTGTGGGAATGGAGAACATGGATGATGCCGGTGTTTACAGAATCACTGATGATATTGCACTGGTGCAGACTGTAGACTTTCTTTTCCCGGTTGTAAACGATCCCAGAATGAATGGGATGATTGCTGCCGCAAATTCTCTCTCCGATATATGGGCAATGGGAGCAAGGGCGCACACGGCAATGAATGTTCTTGCATACCCCCCTGGTCTTATAGATGCCGAAGCAATTGGCGAGATGCTTGCCGGAGGCAGCGAGAAGCTTGTTGAGGCGGAAGTTGCTCTTGTGGGAGGCCACACCATGGAGCAGGAAGATGTTCTTTACGGCATGAGTGTTACCGGTACTGTTCACCCGAACAGAATAATGACCAACACAGATGCAAATCTTCACGATCTGGTTATCCTTACAAAACCTCTGGGTACAGGTGTGTATGCCAACGGCATGATAAAAGACGGGATAACACAGGTTCAGTACAAAGAGGTAGCCGCCTCAATGAGTCGGCTCAATATGTACGCCACCGACATACTTATGAAATTCCGGGTAAGTGCCATGACTGATGTTACAGGTTTTGGCCTTTTGGGGCACGCTCTTCCCATTATGAGAAGTAGCAATCTTACGGTGAAGATACACCAGAATTCCGTTCCTCTGCTGAGTCATATAGACACGCTGCTGTTGAAGTATTCCACAAAAGGCGTGTGCAAAGTAAGCGAGTATGTGGAAGATTATCTGGATGTTGAAGACAGTGTTCAGCCCAAAAGACTCAGTCTTTTCACAGAGGCGGAAACCTCCGGGGGAATACTGGCGTTCATACATCCCGACGACGCGGAACAGGCGTTAAAAATGCTTCGTGACGGCGGAGACGAAAGGGCCGCGATTATCGGTTCAGTTCAAAAACTGGAAACCTACAACAAGTTCTTGAAGGTAGTGGACTAAACCATTTTCCTCTTCGGTATTTCTAACCTGAAAAACGAAGATCGCGTTCCTTACAGAATATCGTATTTGAATGAGTACGGTAAATCTTGCCAACGCGCATGATTCCGGCTAGCAGGCCCACTGGAACAGGGAATGAAGCTTTCCAGTTGTCGCGAATTGTGCTGCTATGATTGATACTTACCTGCAGTGAATGCCCACTGCCGTAAATGCACGGTAGACCGTGTAGCCTCCAGGTCCTGCCTCGTAGTAACTCCTGACACTCCTGCTTGGCCCGAGTTTGTTCATCTGCCTGATAAGCTTGCTATTCTCCCCGGGAATGGAAGCCAGAAACTTTGCGGGCTCACGTCCCTCTTCTGCAACCGCAATCTTGATGCTGTCCTTATGGACATCCAGGCCGACATATCTTATTAACACAATGGATCACCCTTCTGGTTGTGGTTTTTCGACAAGGGTAAGGTACCCTAATCGGAGGTGGTGGCCCAACCATTATGTCTAAACTGTAGTTGGTTATCGCCTAAGCAAGATGTTTTGCATATTGCTTAGCGCACCAAATACGTGTTCATAATATCATACTGTAGTAATGTGGCGAGATATTTGACATGCTATGCCTTTCATTAATAGCAGAATTACACACTATCTTTAGCGGAAAAGTGCTATGGAAAGCACTGTAGCAACTGTTCTATCAATTTCTCCTGATGTTGCAGCATACAACAGAAACGCTTGCTTTTGACTGGATTCTCAGATATCTCCGAGACTAATCAAAATGAATGTAGCTTCCTAAACTCTAGACAAGTAAACAAATGCAGTGACCTCTCGCATCTCAGACAAACAAACAGGCACCTGAGAATTATACCTGCAACATCGGTTAATGCATGGTGAAAAGGCAAGAAACCAACAGCCCCGGTTCAACATTCATATTTCAAGGGTTGACGGTATAAGGGCTTTGCTTTAAAATACTGATGGGGTCTCTTAAATTTCGAAAGGATAGTTTTATGAAATTTGTATTGTCTGTGCTTGTTTTAACCGTGTCTTTGAGTGTAGCAGGTTCGCTTACTGAAACAGGCGGAGAGCCCTGCGGTACCACCTGGCAGGGTTTTGATGCTGAAACAGTTTACCTGAGTCAGCCTCCAACAGGTAATGCTATGGCTTCACAGTATTTCACCGATTATTATCCCTCTTACGATGCTGGCGTAGCTGATGATGTAGAGTTTTCCACAACAACCACCATCAACAGAATACGCTGGTGGGGCGGTTACTGGAACGGTACAACAACGGTACCCATTGATTGCGCGGTAGAGATATACCTCTATGCCGATGATGGCACGGGAAACGCTCCCACACTTCCACAGCATACTTCAGCCATTTCATCCTGGATGGTCACTGCAGGTTCCTACGCGGAAGTTGCCGATGGATCAAACTACAGATGTGAGTACGACTTCCCTACAGCGGTTGTTTTTGATGCGAACGTAAAGTACTGGATAGAGATTCGCAAGTCATTTCCGTTCTCTCCAGATGGTCAGTACGGCTGGATTGAGTCTGAGCCGGTCAACATGTCTCCATGCGTTCAGGGTTTCGATGGTCTTGGCACAGTCTGGTGGACAGCTCGGGCAACCGACGCTGCTTTTGAGCTCGTCTTTGACGATGCTATATCGCTTAATAGATCTACCTGGGCAAGTATCAAGAGACTGTTCTAGTTCTGTATAAAATTAATGAACCGGGAAGGGCATAAGCTCTTTCCGGTTCTTTTATGTGTGCCGGTTCGGTGCTGTTAGAGCTCTGCCTGTATCACGCCCTGATCGAGCTTCCAGGTTTCACCCTCTTTAACCATAAGCAACTCGAAGGGCTGAGGCCTGTCTGTGATGTTGAAGAACACAGTACTGCTGTCACCGTTCACTTCAATATCGGAAACAGCGATGTTCTGCCGTGGAGGTAACTCTGCGGTGAAGCCGGGAGAAGTAAGAACCACTTCAATAAAATCGCCGGAAGTCAATTCGGAAAGCTCTTCAGAGGTAATCTCAACACCGAGTTCACCGGATATCTTCGTAACAGCGTTTTCGGGTTGAAGTTTAATCATGGTCAGCATCATTTCTATAAGACTGTTTGATTCTGCGGAAATACAGTTCTGAAAGCTTTCTGCGTCAGCAGAGTACACTGCGTCAAGAAGGCTGTTAAAATCCTGTTCAGGGGTGCTGGCAAGAACAACTCCAACTGCAGCGAGAACAACAAGCAGTGTTTTCATAAAATTCCCTTCGTAAAAGAGGTGTTGTTTGAACCCAAACGATTCTACCGGAAAGCTTCTGTGTTGTTCCACTGTAGTATTCAGGAAACCGGCAGGAATTTTCTTGACGAGTATAAATCAAGCTGTTATTCTCTGTCAGGAGCCTGACCGAAAATACAACATCGGCATTAGACACCACACGAACGGCTGCAAAACACGCCGATCATCGTCAAATAGCGCTGCTATTATTCTCCAATCGGTATGTCTTCCATCTCATCGTGAGGTGCTACTGCTCAATGTCTATTCCAGGGCAAGCTTCTAAGCAATGTCTGCAGGCACAAACAAAGGAGTTATCTATGCCGGATTCTCAGCTTGTTTTATCAATTCCTCAGGGAATAATCACAGCTACTTCGCTTGGTATTGAAGGCCTTGCCAGACACTACAGCCCTGGCTCCGGCAAACATTTTACAGGCAGGAAGTTATTTGTAGAGCTCGCAGTCAGTAATGATCAACCGGATTTCGAGTATCTTAACGGAGGCGACTGGCGAGATGCCAAAACAGATTCAATTAATGCTTTGGCTGCAGCAAGTGCAGGCAACAGAACAAAAACAGCACTTTCCAACAACGCATTTTCTTGTACCCCCATTGAAGCATACAAGAATATTTTCCTGGTTAAAACCGCTGGTCATGTTATGGCAATGGAAAGCGCAGGGCAGTTTCACGCCTACAAAACAGAGCAGTGTCACGAAGGAATGTCTCTTTCTGAGGTTTCTGAAGCAGCGGGATGCAATGATTCATCTCCAAGACGCAGCCATCTGTATCTTGTGATGTGTCCCATTCAGCTTCTTCTTCTGTCTAACCTTTCCCCTGTTGAATATGCATGGTACTCCACTCACAGGCCTGGAAAGATATTCCGGCAGGTTATCTTTACCGAGTTGAAAAGCGTACAGTCTCGGCTTGCCGCAGAAAGTCGTTTTGTGGATGCCCAGCAGGAGATCAATTCAAATCCTGATAAGAAGACCAAAACCATAGTATCGGGAGATTGCATAAATGAAGTGCCTTTCAGGGCGTGGTGCGGATACGGCGATAACACTGAAGGCGGATTGTATACAGCAGATCACGGGCATATAAACCTGTGGCAATTTCCCAAGAAAATACCTGTTGACTGGGACAGGGCAAGCTGCTGATCCTCCGGTATCAGGGCAGAGGGGGCAACAGTGACATACGGCATAACCGTATCGATACAGACGCAGGGTTTTTCTGATATTGTTAACATCACGAAGCAGGTTCAGACGACTGTAACAGAATCAGCAATTATAAACGGAATAGTAAGTGTAACTGTAATTGGCTCCACTGCTTCAGTTACAACTATTGAATACGAACCAGCACTGGTTATCGATATGAAAGAACTTCTGAACAACCTTGTTCCTGAAACAATCAAGTCGCGGCATTCGGAAACCTGGGGAGATGACAATGGATTTTCCCACATGAGAGCAACTCTTATGGGCCCGGGAACCACGCTTCCGATTGAGCACGGAAAGCTGCTGACAGGAACATGGCAGCAGATAGTTGTTATTGACCATGACAACCGTCCCAGAAACAGGCAGGTAAGAATTCAGGTTGTGGGCACAACCGACTGAGTTCGTAGACAGATGAATAAGAGTAGCACGACATGCATTGCAGCATCGACCTTATTGCATGTTATCACGTGCTCTGAATATATAAAAACAGAGCGAAGCGTCAGGAGAGAGGCAGTTGGCGGCAATATAGTGCAAGTGTTTCCAGCCGCGCAGATCAAGTAGCCATTGAGACTTGTGTAAAAGGTATCTAACCGGGGTTAATCGGGTACAGTTACGTACAAAGCACGTGTTTATGGTTTCATCCCTTGTTCTGGGTGGTTTCGGTGATAATACTAGTTCTAACGAACGAGGGAATGCAGAAAAGGATTGGCATTCCTGGTAGTTGTTACATTTTACAGGAGGATACAATGGGCTCATTTCCAACAGACATTGAAATTGCAAGCGGGGTTAAACCTCGTCCGATTAAGGAGATAGCCGAGAAACTGGGGTTGAAGCCGGAAGATCTTGACCTTTACGGAGATGACAAGGCCAAGATACATCTGGATGCTCTTCAGAGCAGAAGAAAAGGTCAGGGTAAACTTGTTCTTGTTTCAGCTATTACCCCTACGCCTGCTGGCGAGGGAAAAACCACAGCCACAATTGGTTTAACTCAAGGGCTGGCAAAAATCGGTGAGAATGCATGCTGTGCTGTTCGCGAGCCTTCCCTTGGCCCGATATTCGGCATAAAAGGGGGGGCTGCAGGGGGCGGTTACTCTCAGATCATTCCCATGGAAGATATAAATCTTCACTTCACAGGCGATATGCACGCTATTACAGCTGCCAATAACTTGCTGTGTGCTGCCATCGACAATCATCTGCATCAGGGAAACGGATGCCTGCTCGATCCCAGAACGGTGAGTTTCCGTCGGGTGATGGATATGAATGACAGATCGCTCAGAGATACAGTTATCGGCCTTGGAGGAAGAACTCAGGGAGTTCCCAGAGAAACAGGTTTCGATATTACTGCAGCCAGCGAAATTATGGCGATACTTGCACTGGCAACTGATATTGATGATTTGAAGCAGAGAATTAACAGAATTTTCATTGGTCTTACTTATGATAGAAAAGAAGTTCGGGCGGGAAAAATGGGTGTTACAGGCGCAATGGCCATGCTGCTGAAGGATGCCATCAAGCCTAACCTTGTTCAAACCCTTGAAGGAACACCGGCGTTTGTTCACTGCGGGCCTTTCGCTAATATTGCACATGGCTGCAACTCTATTCTGGCTACGAAAATGGCTGTTGCCTTTTCCGACTGGGCAATAACTGAAGCAGGATTCGGGTTTGACCTGGGAGCAGAGAAGTTTTTTGACATCAAGTGTCCGTACGGTAACCTGTGCCCGTCACTGGTTGTTCTGGTTGTAACATGCAGAGCTTTGAAGATGCACGGGGGAGCAAAGAAGAAAGAGCTTAAAACTCCCAATGTAGAAGCTCTTGCCGCAGGGCTTCCCAACATGGAGAAACACCTGGAGAATATTGGTAAATTCGGTCTGCCTGCTGTTGTGTGTGTTAACAAATTTGCATCTGATACAGATGAAGAAGTTCAGCTGGTTGTTGAAAGGTGCAATGAACTGGGAATCAAAGTTGCGGTGGGTGAAGGCTTCGCAAAAGGTGGAGAGGGAATGAAAGACCTCGCCCGTCTGGTTGTAGACAACGCGAAGAACTGTACGGGAACCTTCAAACCGCTTTACGACTGGAACGATACAGTCGAGAACAAGGTTGAGACCATAGCGAAAGAGATCTACGGAGCCGAGCACATAGACTTCACAGCACAGGCTAAAAAAGACTTACGGACAATTAAGAAGTTCGGTTACGACAAGCTTCCAATATGCATAGCCAAAACACAGAAATCCCTTTCGGATAATCCGAAACTGCTTGGAAGGCCCAAGGACTTTGTTGTAACAGTACGGGAAATAGAGATTTCAGCCGGTGCCGGATTTCTTGTTCCCATTACCGGAGATATCATGAGAATGCCGGGCCTGCCGGCAGAGCCTGCTGCAGAGAATATGGATGTTGACAACCATGGTAAAGTCAAGGGGCTTTTCTAGAAGTGTGTCTGACAACAATCGCTGCGAAGTGGCGCCAGTGTGCTATTCCCGGACATACTCCCGGTATCTGAAGGGGAAGCTGTGCAACCTCTTTCTGCCATGAATCCCATGTTTTACATGGCTTCAGTTGGTCTGCACCGCCTGAACAGACGGTGCAGGCTGGCTCTGGACGGCAGAAAGTATTCTTGCTTAAAAACTGATATCATTTTACCGTTCACAGTGTTTTCTCACAGATCTCTGCTGCTTCGTAAACTTGCAGGAACCAGCATGAACCTGCAGTTGAACAAAGTTAAGAACCTGCGTATCGCCGTGTCATTTGTTGATGGTGTGGTTGTTAATCCTGGGGAAACCTTTTCTTTCTGGAAGCTTGTTGGTAAGCCTTCAAAACGCAGGGGTTTCCAGCGCGGGCTGCAACTCTCTTTTGGAAAACTTGTTCCCATGACAGGCGGGGGACTGTGCCAGTTGTCAAACCTGCTGCACTGGATGGTTCTGCACACTGAACTTCAGGTTGCAGAGCGCCACCGTCATTCTTCCGATCCGTTTCCGGATTACAGAAGACATGTTCCATTTGGTACTGGAGCAACGGTATTCTACAACTACCTTGATTTTTCATTTATCAACAACTCTACAGGCAGTTATCAGATAAAGGTCTGGATTGAGGAAGAATTCCTTTGCGGCGAGATCAGGTGTTCAGTGGATAAGAATATTTCCTACTCAATTGCGGAGAGAAACCATCGTTTCGTAAGAAGAAATACGGCAGTTTACAGGGAAAATGAAATCTGGAAACTCAGGCAGAACACTGCAACAGCTTCTGTAGAGTGGGAGAAATGCCTTTTTAAAAACAGTGCCTGGGTTCTGTACGATACAGAAACAGTTCCTGTTGAGGTTGAAACTGAATAACCATATTCCTGGGTGTATCAGCAGTACATGTACCAGTGTTTTACCGGAAGGGCGAGCTGATAAGAAGTTTTGACTGTTCAACGGAACAGAGGATTCGCTTACTCTTCTGAGATATGGCGGGTAACCGGCCTGCCGCCTGTAACAACAAGTTGAAACAAAGCAGCCAGCCAGGAAATTCGTTTCCAGCCGGTAAGGTATCGCAAGTTGAGTAATGTAGGCAGTTTATTGCCCTTCCTCAGTTTGCTTAGAATGGCTTCTCTGCCTTCACAGCAGTGTTTAAGAGGTAGAATTGCTGTTTCCGGAACAGGGGCAGACAGTTCATCCCGTGCTACACAAAGAACGCTTGCCACAGCTGCTCCAAGACAGGTTCCCAGCGCGTTTACTGTAAACTGCTCCCATGTCTCTGCTTCAGTAACTTTCAGGCAGAGAAGGCAGATGTCTGTCCACCACACAGCACGCACTGCTTTGTTTGTAAGCAGGTGTATGATTACCAGCAGAAGGGCGTTGTGCCATGCAAATCCCATAAGACCCGGTTCAAGAGCTCTGCCTCCCTGGTAGAAGTCAGCAGGCAGTTTTCCCGGAAAGGTTGCAGGGAAGTAAAAAATATGGGTGTGCAGCTCGACCATTACACCCAGCTTGATCATCTTCATCTCGGAAACAATACCTGAAGAGAAAATGCCATCTCCAGGGCCTTCTTTATACCAATGACTTTCGCTGAAAATTCTTATAATCTGTCTGCAATTAGTTTCTTCAATGAAGAGATCCGCATCACACATAGGCCTTCCCCCGGGAAACGGATAGACTGTTCTGGCCAGGTCAAAGCCCTTTACTGCCCAGACGGTCATTCCTTCTGCTTCCAGTTTTTGAAGAACCGGTTTAAGGGTCTGTTCAAGACGCAGCCACATCGCAGCACCTGCCAGGGTGACTTTGGGCCTCCCTGTTTCTTCTGAAAGCAGCGAGGTAAGACCGTGAGATTTCCCGGGGTCAGGGCCGGAATAGCTTCCCTGGACGGCTCCAGAGAGAAGCCACTTGCAGGCTGCTTTTGTAATCGCATCAGGCTTTACTGTTTTTTCCATACTGCCCAATGGATACTTCAAAGGGCAGCATATTACAACCCTTGGCCAGCCTGTCGGTTTCTGTTTGGTTCTGCGGGAGATGCAATTTAGATTACAGTTATGAAAGACAGAACCGGCAGAAGATTGATGATTGGAAGAGCAGTATCGCTTGTGTGGCGAAGCAGCAGGAAGCTGACCATTGCCAGCCTGTTTCTTACCGTTGTACAGGGTCTTATTCCACTGGTTCCTCTGTATCTGATGAAACTGCTCATCGATTCCATTGAGATGGCTGTAAGCTCTAGCGGAAACAGTTCTTTTCACCACATCGGTGTTCTTGTTGCAGCAATGGGCGCAATAGCTCTTGTGTCGGCGCTTGTGAAGTCTGTTTCCGGAATTGTAGAGCTGACCCAGTCCAGAGTTGTTACAGACTACATGCAGGATATTCTGCACAGAAAGTCTATTGAAGTTGATCTTGCCTACTACGAAGACTCAAAGTTTTACGACACAATGCACAGGGCACAGGGTGAAGCGCCATACAGGCCCACAAGCATTGTTAACGGACTGATCAGAACTGTTCAGAGCAGTATTTCCCTGCTGGCAATGATAGGGCTTCTTGTTTCGTTTCACTGGTTGGTTGCTCTGATTCTTCTTGCAGCGGCACTGCCGGGTGTGTTTGTAAAACTCAAGTTTTCGAAAGTGAACTGGTTGTGGCAGCGAAAAAGAACAGAAACAGAGCGAAAAGCCTGGTACAAACACTGGCTGCTTACCTCGGTAAACCACGCCAAAGAGCTTCGCCTTTTCGGCCTGGGAGAGTACTTCAGATTGAGGTACATGAATCTGAGAGTAACCCTTCGAAAGGAAGTTCTTGGAATTGCAAGAAGGCGGGCTGTTTCTGATTTTATCTCACAGATCGCAGCAACTGCTCTTATATACGGTTCCCTGGCTTTTATTGCCAGACAGGCTCTGGCAGGGCTGATAACCATAGGCGGGCTGGTGATGTACTTCCAGGCATTTCAGAGGGGGCTGGGTTTTCTCAAAGGGCTTCTGGGAAGCCTTGCGAGCCTCTATGAAGGCAATCTGTTTCTGTCTAACCTGTTTGACTTTCTTGATATAGAGCCATCCATAACAGATCCGTCAGATCCGGAGCTGTTTCCCGAAGAGATCACTGAGGGAGTGGTGCTTGACCATGTAAACTTCAGCTATTCTTCCAGGA
>CAZRXU010000039.1:0-21839 GCA_964604135.1 uncultured bacterium
TGAAGTTAGAAATTGAAGATTGGAGAATTCCTCTTCTGGAAGATCAGTTTGTTTTTCATTTCATCCTTGCACTTATTGAACTTCCTTCCCTCCGTTGTATTGTTCTCCTCAATTACTGATACCATGGCCTACTGAAACCGGCGGGCCAGACTCTCTTTCTTAACTCCTACTCTACTATGAATACTTACGGTGAGATGATTCCTCCTGCAGGAAAAGACCCTTATGTTTGACACTGAATGGAGGTTGTTTTGAAAAAAGCTGTTGTTCTTGTTCTCGATGGTGCCGGCATAGGTGAGATGCCCGATGCTGGTGATTACGGCGACTGTGGCAGTGATACCATAGGCAACACTGCTGCGGCGGTGGGTGGGCTGAATCTGCCTGTTCTGCAGAGCATGGGGCTTGGAAACATACATCCCGTTACAGGAGTAGACCCTGTTGCCACGCCGATTGCTTCGTGGGGAAAAATGAGTGAGCTGTCTATGGGAAAAGACTCCACCACCGGCCACTGGGAGATGATGGGGCTTGTTTCCCCTGTGGCAATGCCTGTGTTTCCGGAAGGTTTTCCATCTTCGTTTGTTGCTGCGTTTTCGAATGCATGCGGTCACACAATTCTTGGTAACGAAGTTGCGTCCGGCACAGAGATAATACAGAGGCTGGGAGAAGAGCAGATTCGCACACAAGGGTTGATTGTGTACACCTCGGCAGACAGCGTGTTTCAGATTGCCGCACACGAATCGGTTGTTCCTGTGGACGAGCTTTACAGGTGTTGCAGGATTGCAAGAGAAATGCTTGTTCCCCCTGACCTTGGTGTAAGCAGAGTTATTGCCAGGCCTTTCACAGGTAGTTCACCTGGAAAGTATGCCAGAACTTCCAGAAGAAAAGACTTTTCTGTTCCTCCACCTAGAACAACTCTTCTGGACAGGCTTGCGGAAGAGAAGATACCTGTTACCGGAGTTGGCAAAATAGACGATCTGTTCAACCACAGAAACATCACCACTGCACACACTGCAAACAACACAGAAGGTATGAAACTGGTTATAGAAAAGGTTCGCTCTTCTTCCGGCGGTTTCATCTTCGCGAATTTCTGCGATTTCGATTCAAAGTGGGGGCACAGAAATAACTTTCGCGGATTCGCCGGTGGTCTTGAAGCTGTGGATAACTGGATGCCCTTACTTATGCAGTCTCTTGATGGTGGCGACCTGCTGATAGTTACCGCCGACCACGGCAATGACCCTACCACACCTAGTACCGACCATTCGAGGGAATATGTTCCTCTTCTGGTTTACACGCCGGAGTGTTCCGGCTCTGCACTCGGGGTTCGTTCCACATTCAGTGATATTGCCTGCACACTGCTTGACTTCTTTCAGATAAGCGGAAACTTCCCGGGCAGTTCCTTTCTCAAGGAGGTTCTGTGTGACGATGAATGAATTGCTCAATGAAGCAAAAATACTGGTTTCAAGAAGCTATTCACCCTACTCGCACTTCAGGGTGGCAGCAATCCTGGAAGACACCGATGGAAACATACACGGCGGTGTAAATGTTGAGAATTCCTCCTATGGGATGACCATGTGCGCAGAGCGTTCCGCTGTTTTCGCAGCGGTCGCTGCAGGTGCAAGAACCTTCAATCGGATGGTTATCTATTCCCCTGACGGACCGCCGGTACCATGTGGTGCCTGCAGACAGGTACTGTGGGAGTTCTGCGATAATGATTTCGTTATAACGGTGGCATCCGATGGGGTTCCCCCAAGAGATTTTCGTCTTGGAAATCTTCTACCTGAAGCCTTCCAGCTGTAGCAACTATTTCGTTCACGCTGGCAATAAGATCTTTTGTACGAAAGCCATCCGGCAGGTATTTTGCGTTCGCTTTGCTCTGCACGCCTCCCACCTGTATCAAAGATGTACCAGACATCCTGTTGCGAACTTCATCCAGAGAAAAATCAGGCATGGATGCAGATAAAATCAGTATGCCCACAGCATCATCGCTGATTCTTCTTAGTATTTCTGAATATCTGTTTTCCACAGCTACTGAATAACCTGCATTTCTCAGAGCGGCACTTGACCTTGCAGCATCAACTCTGTCCGGCAGAGCAATAAGAATAAACGCTGAGTCATCGTCTACCGCAACTCTTGGAAAACTGAGAACAAACTCTACCTTTTCATCCAGTGTTTCATAACTTACCTGCCCACCTCCGTAGCGAACCATTGCATACACCGAAGCCAGCCCCGGAGCCTGACTCTTTGTAGGGATAAAAGACTTCTCCAACGCTGCCTGGATACCCTCTCTGCCTGAAACTGTTACACACACGCCTGCCGTTGAAGCGTCGACGCATGAAGCAATTGAAACAGCAGTAATCAGACCAGTGTTCTGAAGCACCAGAAGCAGCCTTACAAGACTGTTCTCCAGCAGTGAGCTGTCGCAGGTTCCAACAGCTCTTACCGATGAATTAACAAACACAGAGGTTGATTGCTGACACAGCTGCTTCAGCATACCGGTGTTGTCGGAAAGGTATGCATCAAATCTCATCTTCTCGGGAAAACTGACTTTTCCTGTTATGTTGGAAAATTCTGAAGTAATTGCCCTGACCATTCGCACCGCAGAACCTGTGTTGTTCTGGGTAAGAGCACTCTCAATTTTGCTTAACCTGTTGTACATGGATTCGGTCATCATACTGACGGCATCCATAACAGTTGAGTTACTGCCCATACCGGAAAGCCCGGCCCCACTCAACGGATAACAGATGCCCACAATACAGTTATTCTCGACAGGAGACCACTTAAACCGGTGGTACACAAATCCACGATCTGTTTTCATACGTAGATCTCTGCTTCCCTCTGGCTCGATACTTATAGCCTTCTGCAACTGCTCTCTGTCATCAATATGAAGAAGTGTGAAAAATACCTCGGTAACAGGGCCGGCAGTGAGATTACTTATTCCACCGAGCAGAGGACGGAATACTTTGGCAGAATCGACCATCCATATCAGGTAACCGGCCATGGATGCAGCCAGTTCAGCAAACTTCCTGTCCTGCCGGAGGGCCTTGCTGAGAATCCTTCTTTTGGAAACGTTCTTAGCAACAAAAGCCGCATACTTTCTGCCGTTGAACTCCATCAGATCTGCAGACAGCTCTACCGGGTAGACATCACCGTTTTTCCCTCTGTGATCGGTTTCGAACTGCAGAGACCCCCGCTTAAGCAGAGACTCCCACAGAGTAATCCACCATTCATTCTCCGCCATGGGATTAAGCTCTGAAAGGAAACGACCGGGTATGCTTCTCGGGGTCGTACCCAGTCTTTCCGCTATTACTTTGTTTGCCAGGACAAACCGACCCATAGAGTCAACTATGAAAAACTCATCTGATGTGGAATTAGCAAATTGCCTAACAAACTCCAGACGCCCCTCAAGCTTCTTCTCCCTCGAGAGGTCTGTGAGCATTGCCACAAAGAATCCTTCCTGGGGAGCAAAGCAGAACACCCTAAAATGTATTCCAAAATGGGGCGAGAGGAACTCCTTCTCTACAGGGTCACCAGTAAGGGCTACACCGGCAAATACCGCGATGTCATCTTTCACAGAAGCCAAAGAGAAAAGACCTGCGATTCTTCTACCTATAACCTTGTCGCGGGTGGTAGAGGTTATGTCAAAAAATGCGTGATTGACCTCCAAAACACAATAATCTTCCGCTTCTCCATTGCCGTTAACCATAATCTCACCGTATATGTAAGCGCAGGGCAACGCTTCAAGTACCTGCCGAAACCTCTGGGTGTTCAACCCGTGAATGTTATCCATGATTCTTCCTGCCTCCCCATTGAATATACAAACTGCAGCCCCTCCGGTATACACACTTGACAGAAGCATTAATCAGGGTGTACAGTAGCCTCTTAAATCAACATGGAGGTTGCAGTGGTAAAACAGATAGCCCAGTTTGAAAAGGGTGAGGATGTGGTAAGGGTTGCCCTTACCGAATTCCGCAAACGCCAGTATATAGAAGTTCGCACGTACTACATGGCCGACGACGGTGAGTGGAAACCCACCCGAAAGGGAATTACTCTTAACCCCGACCTGATGAAAGAAGTTCATCAGGCTCTGGGACAGGCTCTTAAAGAACTTGAAGAGATAGAGAGCGAAGAGTAAACCGGGCAGCAGCCAGACCTCTCTGTTCTACAATAATGAAGCCGTTTGGAATCTACCCGCACTCCGAGTAGCCGCATTCCAGGGCACAGGAGACACAACCTGATTCGTACTTCAGCGGACCTCCGCAGAAGGGGCACGCCCCAGCGAGGTTATTAACCGAAGCGGGAGTGCCGGAGCCTTCGTTCACAATAACGGTAACATCAGGCTGGCTGTTGGCTGGCTGCTGGTCTTTATTTTCTTCTCCGTTGGTTCCGTTCAGGTGCCATTCCAGAGCTTTGCCCATGGCGTCGGCACAAGACAGTATTCTGGTTCCGTTCTGCCAGGCAAGCCTGTGGCAGCTGATGCCCTTCAACTCACTGGCAATTTCCGATGGATCCACATGGCTTCTTAAAGCAAGAGAAACCATTCGGCTTATTGCTTCGCTCTGGCTTGCGGCGCATCCGCCGGCTTTTCCCATCTGGCTGAATATTTCTACAGGACCGTGCTGGTCTTCGTTAATGGTTACGTAAAGGTTACCGCATCCGGTTCTTACCCTTCTTGTAACTCCCCTTGTAAGCTCGGGCCTTGGTCTGGGACCCACCATCACAGGCTCTTCAGACTCAGCAGGCTTCTCTGAATTGAGATTCAGCACCTGCTTGTCCCGGCTTCCGTCTCGGTAAACAGTAACCCCTTTACAGCCAAGCTGCCTTGCCAGTCGGAATACCTGCGCAACATCTTCTTTTGTTGCATTCGACGGAAGATTTACAGTTTTGGAAACAGCATTGTCTGTATACTTCTGGAAGGCAGCCTGCATTCTTACATGGTAAGACGGGCTGATGTCATGCGATGTTACAAACACGTTCCGCACATCTTCCGGTACTTCCTCTATACCTTTGCAACTTCCTTTTTCTGCTATCTTTTCAATCAGCTCGGTAGAATGAAAATGCCTTTCCATTGCAACCTTTGCAAACTCCGGAACCACTTCATGCAGCTCATCACCATCATCAAGCAGGTTCTTTCTTGTATATGCAAGAGCAAACACAGGTTCAATACCGCTTGAGCACCCGGCGAGAATGCTGATAGACCCTGTTGGGGCAATAGTGGTTACCGTGGCATTTCTCATTGCAGGCATGTTTCTGGTGTCAAACAGACTTCCCTTGAAGTTGGGAAACGCCCCCCTCTCCCGGGCAAGATCCGCACTTGTCTGCCTTGCCTTGTCTTCAATAAAACTCATTATGTCTTCCGCAAGAACAAGAGCTTTCTCGCTGTCATAGGGAATAGACAATCTGAACAATAGATCAGCAAAGCCCATGAGCCCAAGCCCTATCTTTCTGTTGCCCATAACCATATCGGTTATTTCAGAAAGAGGATATTTATTTACTTCAATAACATCATCAAGAAATCTTACCGCATTCCGTACAGTTTTTTCAAGACGGCTCCACGCCACCTCTGAAAGCCCGCTTGACCCTCTTCTAACCATAAGGGAAAGGTTTATACTTCCAAGATTGCAGGCTTCAAAAGGCAGAAGCGGCTGCTCGCCGCATGGATTTGTTGCCTCAATTTCTCCGATGTGCGGCGTTGGGTTGGCTTCATTGATTTTATCGATGAATATCAGGCCAGGCTCACCGCTGGCCCATGCACTGTCTACTACCTTCGAAAAAACAGTTTTTGCACTGAGCTCTGTAACACCCTTGCCAGTACGGGGATTTACAAGATAATAGTTCTCGCCACGGTCAACAGCATTCATAAAGGCATCTGTTGCTGCTATAGAAAGATTGAAGTTGTTCAGCAGCCCCATGTCCTGTTTCACTGTGATAAACTGCTCAATGTCCGGATGGTCTACCCTGAGAACAGCCATATTCGCGCCGCGGCGAACTCCACCCTGTTTAACTGTTTCCGTTGCGTGATCAAAAACAGTCATGAAAGAGATAGGACCACTGGAAATGCCCTTTGTTGAATGGACATAATCGTTTGCAGGCCGTATTCTTGAAAATGAAAAACCTGTTCCGCCACCACTCTTATGAATAAGTGCGGTGTTCTTTACCGCATCAAAGATACTGTCCATGCTGTCTTCCACCGGTAAAACGAAACAGGCTGACAGCTGACCAAGTTCTTTCCCGGCATTCATCAGCGTGGGAGAGTTTGGAAGGAACTCCTTGCGGGCCATCATATTGTAAAAAACTGTTGCCCACTGCGCCGCATCACCGTCCCAAGATAACTCTGCTTCAGAAACTTTTGACGCCACTCTCCAGAGCATCTCTGAAGGTGTCTCTGTCACTTCTCCATCATCATTTCTTGAGAGGTATCTCTTCTTCAAAACCATTTCAGCATTGGGACTGAATGAAGGAGTAACCAAGTTTTCCACCAGAGGCTGTTCTTTTTCTTCTTTCTTCTCCTCTTTATTAAAAAAGTCTTCAAACAGACCGATTTTTTCTTTTAACACAGTATCTCCCCTCCAAAGTTGTATTGTGCCGAAATTATCAATATTTGGTGGTGATGGCAAGGCCCGTATACTACAGGTTGTGGATATGTGTGTTTCGCTACAAAATACGAATTCGTAAAATACTGTCAGTTTCCCCTGCGCCCTCACAAGAAGCACTTGCCGGAAGGTGGCCATTTGCTAATGTTTCGCTTGTGGAGGATAGATGGAGAAAAAATCCGAGAATCGTCTGGCCTTTGAGAATGAGGTAATGGCAAACCTTGACAGTATGTACAGATATGCCCTGCATCTTGTAAGAAACAAAGAAGATGCAGGTGATCTGGTTCAGGAAACCTGTGCCAGATCACTGAAAGCCGCTGACAGGTTCAAACGGGGAACTAATGCCCGGGCATGGTTGTTTGCAATTATGAGGAATGTGTTTTTTAACCAGCACCGCGCAAAGCAGCGGGGGGAGATTCCAAGCGACTGGACAGACGAAGTGGAATCGGGCGATCAGAGGTTCTCGGGAACCGTGTGGCCTCAGCCATTTGAACTGTTTCTGCGCAGCGTGATGAGGGAGGATATAAACAGGGCAATGTCCCAGCTCAGTGTAGATTTCCGAAGTGTTGTTGTGTTGTGTGATGTAGAGGGGTTCTCTTACGCAGAAACTGCAGAAATTCTTGAAATTCCAGTTGGAACCGTAAGATCAAGACTTCACAGAGCCCGGGCAGTGCTGCAGAAAAAGCTGGGCCAGTGGTTCAGCGAGGGATTGGAGGGAAATGAGCCCTGACTGTGTTTTCGTGCTCAACCACTACAATGACTACATATCCGGGGAACTTGACAGAGAAAATGTGACCAGAGTGGAAGACCACATAAGAATCTGTCCTAACTGCGAGATTTTTCTTGGCAAGGCTGCTGCAGTACACAACAGAACTGTGGGGCTTCTGCGCATCCACGCTCCTTTGTCACTGCGAAATTCAATTTCGTCTCTGATCGAGAAAATTTGAGTTTTAAAAAGGCTGTTCCTGCTGTGGCAGGAATGTTGCTTGCATTTCTTCCGGCTGTTTTGTTTGATGCGCCTGCAAACGCAGCGCGGTCGGGAAACGAACTTTGTACACTGTTATGGATACTTGCAGAGAACAGGGGTAACGGAAGCTGGGAGATTTTTCCAATGACCATAACCGTTGAAACAGGAGAACTGGTAACCTTTGCAGCAGTGGAAAACTGCGGAACTGTTTCTCTACCGGATAACAGACTGCCCCCCGATATTCCATTCCCGCTCGACTACACACAGAACAACGGTACACTTACCATAATTTTCAGCGAGGTGCCCTGAAACAATGCTTAAGAAAATCTGTACTATTACAATGCTTATACTTCTTGCCGCAGGCTGTAACAATGAGACCAGAACCGCTGTGGCTGTGGAAGAAGAAATACCTGTACTTTCCATACCAGGAACAATCAGGCTTCCAGGGACAGACGGCTTTGTTGAAATGAACGAAAGCGCAAGCGAGGCCATTCTGCTTTACTGCTGGATGCCCCTGGGTGAATACCCCGAAAGTCAGGAAGACCTGGTGTTTCTTTCCACGGTTCAGGAAAGGGGCATAACACCGGTTCCGGTTCAATTCAGCCCGGAAGTTCGTAACGCTTCTCAGACCCAGCTTAATTCACTTGAGATTTCCATGAGTGTTGCCCTGGGAGACGACTCGGTAAAAAGCTTTTTTGAAATAGAAAATCTTCCTGCTGCTGCTCTTGTACGGGCAGACGGATCAGTAACAAGGGCATACGGATTCGGCTGTGTCGAAAGGGCTTTGCGGGGCGGACGGTGAACCATTACTTCATCAGTGACGCACACCTGTATCCGGAATGGAAACATCACCCGGGGCGGGAGCCACTGAGGAAATTTCTTCTTGAACTGGCAAACAAAGAGCCGGGATCCCTGTGGATTCTCGGGGATCTGTTTGATTACTGGTTTGAGTACTCCACAGTTATTCCCGGTGGTTTTACAGACATTCTTTCACTGCTCAGAAACCTGTCTGACACAGGCTGGAAGGTCTTTTTTATTCCTGGCAATCACGACTGGTGGTGCGGAGACCTGCTCTCCCGGGAAACGGGAATGAAGATAATCTTTACCACAGCCTACAGTACTGTAATAGACGGCAGGAAAACAGTTATGGCCCATGGAGACGGCCTTGGTAAAGGTGACACAGGTTACCGGCTGCTTAAACCGGTTCTGCGTTCCAGGTGGGCAAGACTGTTTTTTTCCATGGTACACCCCACAATGGCAACTGGTATTGCCAGACTATTTTCAAACACAAGCAGAAGAATACTGCGCAAACAGGTAGACTCAGTTCCGGAATACCTAGCACAGTGGGCAGCAGATCAATCAAACAGAGCTACGGAACTTGTTATCACAGCTCACACGCACTGCCCTTCCATTGTAAATCACGGACAGCTTGTACATGCATCACTTGGCGACTGGATTTCCCACTTCACATACTTGAAGGTCGGCGGAGGGGAGATAAACCTGTATGAATACCGATAGTGTTGTCTTGGTTACCGTTGTAATTCCTGCATACAACGAAGCGGAAAGCCTGCCAGAGCTACTTGAAGAAATAAAAAAAGCTCTGGGTGATCACATCTGGAATTCTGTTGTTATCGACGACGGAAGCAGTGATGAAACATGGAAAACAGTAACTGATCTTTCTACGCACTACCCGCTGAAGGGGCTTAGATTCGGCGTAAACCGAGGAAAAGCGGCAGCTCTGGCAGCCGGGTTCGATTACGCAGACGGCGAGTTTATCGCCACCCTTGATGCCGACCTGCAGGATGATCCTACAGAAATTCTTCCCATGATCGAGCTGATGAAACAAAACAGACTGGATCTGGTCAGCGGCTGGAAAAAAGTACGTCACGACCCTGCCGGTAAAAGGCTGCCTTCAAAGCTGTTCAACGGCGTGGTAGGGCTGACAACCGGAATACATCTGCACGACTTCAACTGCGGGCTGAAAGTGTACAGAAGTGCTGCTGCCAAAACCCTTGATCTGTACGGAGAAATGCACAGATACACCCCGGTTCTTGCCTTCAGAAACGGTTTTAAGGTAGGAGAAAAAGCCGTTAACCACAGAGTTCGTAAACACGGGTACAGCAAGTACGGAATAGCAAGGTTCTTCCGCGGATACACAGACCTTATTACAGTTCTGTTCCTGGGCCGCTATTCTTTCCGTCCGTTGCACTTTTTCGGTGGAATAGGTACTGTTCTTTCTCTTGCCGGTTTTGCAATCAATATCTACCTGTCTGTACTGTGGCTTGGCGGCGAATCAATAGGCAGAAGACCCCTTCTTCTTATGGGTGTATTTCTTATGCTGGCAGGTTTCCAGTTTATATCCATGGGGCTGCTGGGCGAGATGATTCTTCGTTTCAATCCCCGCAAACCGTATACAATTACCTCACAGACAAAATGAAAATTGCACTTATCAGCCCTCTCCCGCCTTACAGAGGCGGAATTGCACAGTTTGGCAGAATGCTTGCTGCCGCCCTTGAAAAACAGAGCTGTGCGGTTGCAGAAATAAACTACTCGCACCTGTATCCCGGATTTCTGTTCCCTGGGAAAACTCAGTTTGAAGAGGGATTCTCCCGTGCCGAGGGGCTGATTCACTCATACCAGCCTTTTTCCTGGAGCAAAGCCAGGCAGGCAATAACCAGCATGAAACCCGATCTTGTAGTATCCCAGTGGTGGCATCCATTCTTTGCCCCGTGCCTTACAGCTGTAACACCGGCAAACACAAAGTCGGTAGCCATCTGCCACAACATCACACCACACGAATCGTTTCCACTTGCGGGAATTCTTTCAAGGCGGTTTTACAACAAACAGAACTTTCTGGTGGTTCACTCCCGGATGGCAGAGGAACAGGCACACAAAACCGGCCGGAAAGTACTGAGACTGTTCCACCCCATTTACGATCAGTACCTGAATACAGGGCTTCCCCGGGAAGAGGCAAGGAAAAAACTGAACCTGAAGCCAGGAGAGAAGGCTCTTCTGTTCTTCGGGCTTGTAAGGGAATACAAAGGTCTGGACATTCTTATAGAAGCATGCAGTCTTCTTCCGGAAAACTACAGAATAATAGCGGCAGGCGAGAACTACACCAGCCGCAGTTTTAATTCATCACGTCTGCTGTGGGAAAACTCTTTTGTACCGGATAGCGAGGTTGGAACCTGGTTCAATGCAGCGGATATGGTTGTGCTACCCTACAGAAGAGCCACGCAGAGCGGAATAGCACAGATAGCACTTTCGTTTCGGAAACCCATGGTGGTTACCGATGAAGGCGGGCTTCCGGAAACGGTAACTGACGGTGTTACAGGTGTTGTGGCTGAAAATATCACACCTCGCAGTGTTGCAGGTGCCATTCTGAAATGTTCTTCCCTGACAGATAACGAGAACACAGAAGAAAGAATCGCTGTGAAGGCTTCGGAGTTCTCATGGAACTCCTATGTGAAAAAAATACTGGAGGCTGTGCTGTGAATGTATTCTTAACGGGAGCCACCGGGTTCATAGGAAAACATGTAAAAGCAGCTGCTGAAGAGGCCGGTCACACTGTTTTCCCCCACAGTTTTTCCGAGCACGGGCTGTTCCGTGAACTACCTTCAAAAACAGACATTGTGGTAAACTGTGCAGGAAGACTTGGCGGTCAGGGCGCAACACTGCAGGAACTCACTGCTGCCAATGTGCAGCTTCCTGTTTCCCTGGGCAGGGCGTGCGGGAAAGCTGGAATACCACTGATACACCTCAGCACTCCAGGTGTAACAGGTCTTGTTGCAGATGCCAGGGAAAATCACAGATACGACCCCATGGGCGAGTACGAATCCACCAAAGTTGAGGCGGAAAAGCAACTTATTGCCTGTTGTTCAAAACTGACCATTCTCAGACCTGACTTTGTTTTCGGTCCCGGAGACATGCACAAGCTACCTCTTTTCCGGCAAGTACGCAAAGGCTGGTTCCCTCTTGTGGGGTCGGGCAATGCAAGAACCAGACCCACAGATGCCAGAGATATTGCAGAAGCAGTTCTGAAAAGCTTTCCGGGGGAAATTCTGTGCAGAGGTATTTACAACATAGGCGGACCGGATGTTTTAACAGTGAAACAGATTGCCCGGTATATATCAGTGGCAATGGGCAGAACTGTACGATTTATCCCTGTTCCACATTTTGTTTTCAAAATAGCACTCAGACTTGGGCCGCTGTGTCCGAAAGCTCTTTCAAAAAGCAGATACACCCTTTTCGGAATGGACAGGTTCTGCAACACTGATAAAGCCGGGAAGAGGGGTTTCACCTCGAAGCGACATTTCGGCCTCACTGCTGTTGAATCGGTAAACTGGTACACAGAGAGGGAACTTCTGTGACCGGAAAAAAAATCGCTCTGATATCAAAAACAGCTCTGTTCCTGCTTGCTGGGATCGCTGCAGTTGCTGTCTGGAAGAACGGAGGTATGTGGCTTGAGGAAATTCAGAAGTACCAGTGGAATCTGAACACCGGTAAACTTGTATTATCGGGAATACTGATGATTGTTTCCCTCAGCCTTACACCTTCAGGCTGGGTTCTTGTAAGCAGATCCATGGGCTGCAAAGTTCCCATCGGGGAAATGTTTGCAGCCTGGTACGGAAGCCAGCTCGGCAGGTATATCCCCGGTAAAATATGGCTGTTTGTAGGCAGAGCAGGCTTCCTTAAGGCAAGGGGAATGAAAATGGGGCCGGCGGCGGCCACCACTGCGTATGAGTTGTTTTTTACAATGGCTGCAGTTGGTCTGGTTGTTGTGGTTCCAGCCATCGTCAACCCGGGTATTTTCCAGCATCCCGGAGTAAGGGCCGCCGCAATTGCAGCATCATCAGCCATTCTTCTGCTTCCCCTTCTTCACCCGGTGCAAAGCATGATTTGCAGGAAAAAGGGTATTGACCCTGGAAAACTTCCTTCGCTGAAAACATCGTTCGCTGCGACACTAATCTACAGTCTGCTGTGGACAATGCGCGGTTTCTCGCTGTTTTTTCTGCTGCGCGGAGCAGGTCTGAACAGTGTAAGTTTTTCTCATACACTGGCTGCAGCACCTCTGTCATGGCTGGCTGGCTATATTGTGTTCTTTGTTCCCGGAGGTATAGGTGTAAGAGAGGCTGTAGCAGCTTCAATTGCCGCACCGGGGCTTGTTGCTCCTGCTGCTGTGGTAATCGCCGGTCAGAGGGTGTTTATGGCCACCGCAGAGCTGCTGATGGTTCTATTGAATTCTGGAAAAGTAAAATTCGCATCGGGAGGAACAGATGTTCATAAAGAGTGAAAAAACAGTTTTGGCAGGTGTTTTGATTCTTCTTGCAGTTCTTACCTACTGGATCATATTTTCTTCCTCCAGGCTGCCGGGCGGCGACATGAGTGATACCGTCAGCCAGGGTTATCCGTTTTTCTCATACACGGAGAGCCGCCTTTCTCAGGGTGAACTTCCACTGTGGAACCCCTATATTCTGTGTGGCATTCCCTTTTACGAATCTTTCAGTTCCCCGGTTTTCTACCCCCTCCGGGGGCTCCCGATACTGCTTTTCGGGTCGGAAGCAGCAATAAGATTCCTGTTCCCGGTTCATCTTGTTCTTGCGGGCTTTTTTGCATGGATGTTTCTAAAATCAACTGGAGTTTCCAGATGGGGAGCCCTTGTGGGTGCATCCGCTTACGCCTCGGGCAGCTGGGCCAACACTCTGTTCTACGCCGGTCACGGCAGCAAAATTATCTGCTGGGCATGGCTTCCTCTGTTGCTTTGGGCGGTTGTGAAATGGTCACAGTCCAGAGATACCAGGTACATTGCCCTAGGAGCCATTGCTGTAGGAATGCAGGGGGTGGCCAGCCACCCTCAGATGATTCTGTACTCCGCTGGTATCGCCTTTGTGCTGGCAGCTTACATGTGGAAAAAACCAATTGCGGGTTCCATTGCCGTAAACATGGGTGGCCTTGCTGCAATTCTTCTGCTTGGGGGGGCTCTTGCCGCAGTTCAGCTGTATCCGGGATACCGGTTCAGCTCCCATACTTCCAGAGGTGAGGATCTGTCTCTTGAAACAGCTTCGAGTTTTTCACTGGCCCCTGAAGAATCCCTTACCATGCTGCTTCCTGGAATGTTCGGCATGAGACACGGCTTCACAGACAGTACGGTTGGCGGTATTCCGGTGTATTTTGGCAGAATGGGCCTCAGGCTATCCAGCGAGTTCATTGGCGTGGCATACTTTGTTCTGGGGCTTGCGGGACTGATTATGGGAAAAAACAGAAAAACCAAAGCCGCTCTTGTAACACTGGCAATCGCTGGAACTGTTGTTTCCTGGGGAGGCTATACTCCGGTTTTCTCTGTACTGTACAGAATAATGCCCGTTTTCCGAAAACTAAGAGCACCGCACATGGCTGCTTTCGTAACAACATCCTGCGTTGCCCTTGCGTCGGGAATGGGGTTTGATGCCCTGCTCACAGAAAGGCAGAGCAGCAGGCTGAAGAAAGTAAAGATTGTTCTGGCAGCATTTTCTGGGCTTTTTCTCGTTTTTCTTCTTGCATCCGGACCTGTTTCAAAAGCTCTTCAGTCAAGCTGGTGGGCCAGAAACGGCGTTTCTGATCCCTCACAGTTTGGAGCTGTTATTGCCAGCAGAACCTCCCTTGTGTCCACTGACTTTCTAAGAGCTTTTCTTGTTACAGGCCTTGTGTCTGCTATGGTGTTTGCCGCAGGGAAATACAGATGGCGTCCATGGATTTTCGCCGTGTTGATTCTAGTAATTTCATCGGTGGAACTGGTACCGTTTAACAGAAGTTTTCAGGTTTACCTGCCTGCGACTACCATAGAATCTCTCTACCCTGATGCTCCACTGCTGAGGGAAATGGCTGGAGACGGTCGGGTGTTTCCCGGGGGCAATGATCTTATTCCACTGGAAATCAGATCTGTTTACGGTTACCACGCAGCCAAACCCGCTGCAACAGACAGATTGATGGCCCTGGTGGGCGCAGCCTCTCCCTGGGTTCTAAGACAGACAGGTATGACTGCCTATGCCACGTCCGAGGGAGCAGCCACCTGGGAACAGTTCCGCCCCGTGCTTGCAGAAGGAATTCCCGAATACCCTGAAAACCCTATGCCAAGAGCATTTATCCCTGAATCCGTTGTTCCCGGCTCTGTTGAACAGGGTTACGAAGCTGTTGAAAGCGGGCTGGTACCGGAATCTGTTTCCATTGTAACAGATGCTCCTGTGGAGCTCACAGGTGTCACTGGAACTGCCGATATCATTGTTGACCTCCCGGAGCTTGTGCAGATAGAAACCAACAGTTCGGCAGACGGATTTCTGATTCTTGCAGATTCATGGTACCCTGAATGGAATGTTACCGTAGACGGCAATCCCGCTTCTCTCTACAGGGCAAACGGCTGGATGCGTGCAGTGGAGATACCTGAAGGCAGGCACACTGCAGAGTTTGTATACAGCAGCGGCAATGTGGTGCTGGGTGGTATAATAAGCGCTTCAGCACTGCTCTTCGTTGTAATACTCTTTCTGTTCTCTGTGATAAAAAGAAAAAGGTCAAATGCATAAGAATTCAAAGTTTTATAAGGTTCAGAGCTGGGCCGGTCTTGTACTGCTTCTTGGTGCCGGTTACTATTTTTACTCGCAGCTGCTTCCAAACTGGCAACCCAAGCTGGAAGCGTTCTGGAGTGCTTCCGGGCACAACGCAAGCAGACCTCTGATGCTTGTGTCTTTTGTTCTGGTCTGGCTGGGGTATTACTTCGCTCCACTGCCATGGCAGAAAATTCTTGAAGCTCTTAAAATACCAAGAATTGACAGAGGTGAGCTGCGAAGAAACTGGTACATCACGCAGATGGGCAGTTATATGCCGGGTAAACTCTGGATGGTTCTGGGCAGACTGACTTTTCTTCGGGTAAACGGTACTGGAACATTCAAAGGCGTAACTGCACTTGTTCTGGAAAATATCTATATGCTGGTGGCTCTGGGAATACTTGCACTGGTTGCCCTTCCCTTCCTGGGGTCAGACATACCGCCTGCCATCACGATTGCTCTGTGGCTCTCTGCCGGGCTTGCATTTCTTATGCTGTTCGCACCGGGACTTCAGAAGGTGTTTGCCCGAAGACTGGCCAGAAATTTTGATGTAGACATGGAAGAACTCCCCCATATAAGCCACCGGGACCAGTTCAAATTCATTGGTGCCCACATTCTCTCGTGGTCTCTTAGAAGTCTGGCACTGTATGTGTGGTTCAGGGGGTTCGGCGTACCTGAATCTACCCCGCCTTACGCCATGGTTGCCGTGTGTCTTCTTGCTGCCCCTGCTTCCTGGCTGATAGCCCTTGTAATGGTTTTTATTCCAGGCGGCATTGGTGTACGGGAATCAATCCGGGGGCTTTTTCTGGCTCCGTTTGTTGTAGGCGGCATGGCAGTAGCCACTACAATAGCCCTTGCGCAAAGAGCTGTTGTTATTCTTGTGGAAATACTGTTCGCCCTGCAGGCCGTTGTATATCAGTTCCTCAGAAAGCACTTTCCGGTAAAAGTAAACCATCTGAATCAGCTTTCACACCTTGGCTGGAGTGCAATAACAGGCTGGCTGTGCAAACACGGCCTGGCAAAGCCACCACACCCTATAAATGTAACATTTTCTGTAACCGGGAACTGTCAGTCCAGGTGTAAAACATGCTATATCTGGAAAAAAAATGAACACAAACCTGTCACCACTGATCTCGATCTTGAAACAATAGAAAGGCTGTTCAGATCAATAGGCTGGACCTACTTTTTCAACGTGTCCGGAGGAGAACCTTTTTTAAGAAAAGATCTTACTGAAATTGTTCGCCTTGCATGCAAACACCTCAGGCCGGCAGTTATTCACATACCTACCAATGCCATAATGCCGGAAAGAATAGAGGAAACAACAAGAAACATTCTGGAAATAATAAAAGAGGAAGCCCCCGGTACCCTTCTTACCATAAAACCTTCGTTTGACGGTATTGGAAAACAGCACGATGAGATCAGAGGAATCCCCGGTAACTTCAACAAACTCCTAGACACGCTGGAAAGACTGAAAGCGCTAAGAGGCAGATACCAGTACCTTCATGTAGGTGTTGGTACCGTTGTTTCCCGTTTCAACCAGGACAGTCTTGAAGAGATCATTGCCTACGCAGGAACCCTCGGTGTAAACACCTACATCAATGAGATTGCCGAAGAGAGAGAGGAATTCTTCAACCTGGGCAGCGGAATAACCCCTGATGCGAACAGTTACAGAAAGATAATGCTTATCTTCAAAAAAAATGTTAGAACATCTATGAAAAGCATGAAGCTTCTCTCAAGAATAACAACGGCCATGCGTCTGGTGTACTACGATCTCGCGGCAGACATTCTGAAAGAGAACAAACAGGTCATACCCTGTTATGCGGGAATACTCAATGTGCATGTTAATTCAGACGGAGGAATATGGCCCTGCGCCGTTCTTGCCTACAACGGACAGATGGGAAAAGTGGGAGACAACTCTGAATTTCTTGAGATATGGAACTCAAAAGAAGCATCGAAAGTTAGAAAGAGCATCAAAGCCGGAGAATGCGCCTGCCCGCTTGCCAACCAGGCCTATTCAAACATCCTTATGAACCCGCGCAGTCTTATGAAAGCAATCTGGATTGCCCTGAAAGGCTAACCTGACCCAGTTAGATAGAGAAGGGCGGAGCCGTGCGGCTCCGCCCTTCTTTCTCTTTAAAGAGACAACTTAGAAAGAAGTCTTCACACTGGCCCAGGTATTGGCTTCAAGAGCCCCTGGAGTCCAGTCGATGGTAAGTTTGTAGAGATTGTCATTCTGGGGGTACAGCCACAGATGCTCTCCGTCGTAATCAATACCGCCGTTAGCTTTGAGATTTCCGCTTTCCATGAAAGCGCATGACCATTCCGGGGTTGCACTGGGAGTTCCGTCAGCAGCAATGTGGTGGATGAAAACGTTTTCGACACCTTCAAGACCACAGGATACAAACAGATAATCTCCCCATACTGCGAGACCGTAAACTGATTCGTAATCCATCTCTGACCACGTAACTGAAGTTTCCGCACCAGTGTAGGTACCCCATTCAAGTTTTGATTCGTTTGGACACCCTACATACATCATGCCATGACCGGCATCGACACCGAAAATATTCTTTGTGCCGGACGGACCATCTACATTACGGACATACGTTCCATCTTCAGAAAAAATAGAGACGTACGGTACGTTTTCGGTGAAGTTGCTCATAAACCACTGGTTTCCAGAAGAATACTCGCAGTATCCCTGGTCATCAGGATCTACGCCACCTGTGATGGCCCATGTAGTACCGGTAGCAGAACCACCAACCATGTCAAACTCTACATTAAGCATAGTGCCCCAGTTAAGAATCCAGACACTGTTTGTTGCGTTGGTCTTTATTGCCATGCCGTACGATTTTTCAAGACCACCCGCCAGAACGTTGTCTACGGTATATGATCCTCTGCTTGACCATGGGTTAGACATACCAGTGCCGCCTGTTCTAACATCTGCAGAAACAGCGACAGCTACTATAAGAAGCAAGCTTATAAGAATGCGCATACATCCTCCTCCTTTGTCCGAGTGCTCACCATGAACACCTACATGGTAATAATATGTCAGTTCTATTTTGGTGTCAAACCCGTTTGCAACACCTGATGCCGGAAACCCTTCTCAACAACCTTCCCCGGCTCTGCCTCTGCAGTTTCAAACAGCAGTGCTGCCTCAGATGGATACAGACTCACCTCTACGACTTGCATAACTGCAACCAAAGTGCAACACATTGCTGCCCTGTGAACCTGACCGAAAATACAGTATTGTCAGTAAATACCCACTTCGGGAATATCTCCGTATGACGCGAACACCGAGACGAGAGAGACAAGGGATTTAAGCACACCCGGACCGGCAACAGTAGTGGATGTAATTGTGTTGCCTTCCATGGAAACAGAAAAAACCGCACGATTCTCAAACAGTGTAGTAATTATCTCTTCCACATCGTCTTCTGCCTGTACTCCCTGAATTATTCCCGCCGGGTCAACTGCGCCGCCGAAGAAGCCTTCCGAAGCAACACCCTGAAAATAGTCACCTGCAGAAATTCCATCCATAACATCTTCCGGATGAACATTCATTGTAACATAGAAGACATCATCGCTTATAAAGTACCAGAGGTTTTGGCCGCTGTTGTCAATTTTGTAGGTAACAACATTATCTATTTCCTCGCGATCAGCTTCGGCAAAAAGAGAAACCGCTGACAGTGAAGAATCGAACTTCTCAGCATCGGCCAGTGAAATCGCCATGATACCTTCCATGTTTTCCGGATCACCGTGCTCGTTAATTTCCATATTCTGAATGGTGATACAGAAATCACCCTGAAACACTGAAAAGAATTCTTCCATGCTGTCAAAACCGATAAAGGGAAGTCCAGCCTCTATCTCGGCAAAACCGGATTCGCCGGACTCTTCCGCCATATCTGTATACTGCTGTACTGCCCTGTTCATGTCCAATGTGAACCTGACTGCAGCCATAGTGTTCTCTGGAAGAACAATACTGTTACTCTGAAGACCGCTCCCGGCCATCAGCACATATTGCTGAACATCACTGTCATCCACCGTAACTGTCACCTTAAGAACACTCTCACTGTTATCAGAACTGAAAGATCCGTAAATCGGAACCTCCGCAACCTCTTCGGCAAAATAGAATGAGATAAAAGAACCGGCAAGCGGTGCGGCCTCCTGCATTGCTGTAAATTCGTTATCGGCAGAGAGAGAGGCCCCCTCCAGAGCATCTTCCAGATCCTCCAGCAGGTCGTCATCATCCCATTTTATAACCATTACAGTGTAATCTCCGTATGGGAAAAACTCTGTATCACCAAAATCGTTTTCCTCTACGAAACTCTCCAGTTTTATCTGGTCGGTGCAGGGAAGAAAGAACGCCACAAGCTCTTCGTCTTCGGTGAGGGCAACAATACCAATCTCACCGTCTCGAAGGCCCATTCCTTCTTTCCAGTCTGCCCAACTGAACGGGTTTATTACCATGTCAGAGTCTTCTGCGTTTTCCAGAACATCTTCCGGAAGGCTCTGCTCAAGAGTTTCAAGAATTCCGTCAAGATCCATTGCCTCCGGATCAAACACAACGTACATGTGATACCCCCGGGGCAACTGCCCCAGCAGAGCAGATCCTCCGGCTTCGCCTCCGAAACATCCTGCAGCTGATACCAGCAGCACAGCAGCTAAACCAGTTGTAATGTATTTCACTGTCCCCTCCTCTGTTTGCAAATTTCTGTTACCCCAAACACACTACTGGAAAATAACCAGATTTATTCCCCCAGGTAAAGCTTTTTCAAAATCCTCCAGCTTTTCTCTGAGTGAATCAGCAGATGCCCATGGCGCCGAAAGAAAGTCCACTCCTCCACTTACACACACAACAAGAGGAGGGCTTATCTGCATTCTGGCCACCGGGGTCCAGTGCTGAACCCCGGATATTTCATCCGAGTAAACGATCGCCGTATTCACACCGTTTACAGATGCAGCAGAGTCAACCCACGCAGGGTCGCTAGCACCGGCCAGGGCGGAAGGAGTAGCCAGCCCCCACAGATCAAGCACGTACCTGTTGTATCCCATTGATACCAGCCCCAGATCGTTCACTGCCACCGGCTCCCGAAGCCAGCTGTGTACAAACCTTCTCATCTGGTACTGCTGCTGGTAGATGTTCGACGAAGCTGCCGGTATTTTCGTGTAACCACTGAGGTAATCGGCGCTTAAAGCAAGAAGAATAGCAGAGAATACAAGGCTGTGTCTGCGTACAGTGTTCCTGTAGAGATGAAAACAGACGAGAATGGAAAACGCCCACATGTAAACACCGTAGCGGTGAAACCACCCCGCTCTGCCAACAAGCATGTGCAGAACTACAGCCATAACGACAGCACCTGCAAGCAGTTTTTCACCGGGTTTTCTGTTTCTCCCTGCCAGTACTGAAACCAGTGGGACAAGAACAAGAAGCTGAGCCAGACCTCTTAAACTCCTGACGGAGTCGGATAGATTTCTCAGAATAGATGAAATACTTCCTGAATCACCTACTACTGCGGATTTGGCACTGACAGAAGCAGGCAGTGGATCCAGCCCCAGACTTAGCAGAAACAGGGAAAAAGCACCGAGAAGAACTGCAATTATGGAAAACAGAACGACAGACTTTTTTCTTTCTCCAGAGACAAACAGAAATACCAGAACAGGCAGGGAAACGGCCAGGCACTCGTATCTGACAAGCGGAGCCACCACCAGAGATACTGCCAGCAGTTTTGAAACTTTGTGTTTTTCAGTAAAGTTTTTCAGCCCCGAAACAACTGCGGCAACTGCAAGCAGTTGAAGGCTGTGTTCCATCCCCGTGTAAACAAGCCCTGTGAGGTTGAATGCAAATACCGATACCACGGAGAGAAGCATACCCCTGTGCCCGTAGAAACGGCTGAGCAGAACAACGGTAAGCAGAGAGAAAAAAGTGTTTAGAAAAACAGGCAGCAGATATGCGTGAGGCAAAGCGGAAAAAGGAACAAGCAGAACAGGCCACAGAACAGAAGAAGAGGGCGCTGCTGATTCACTGCTGTTTATCCCGTAGTGTCCGTCAGCAATGTTCTCTGCCAGGGCAAGGTGTATGTAGGGGTCGTCAAGTGTGTACACGAACTGACCGTTGTTTGCGCGCAGCACGAAACCTACTGGAACAGCAAGTGCTACAACAAGAACCACGACAGGCACAACGACCGATTTCCTCATTCACCCCCCTTATTTAAACTTTTCCGTACCGGTGTCAGTTCCTTATTTCCACGGGGTCTTTGCCTGTAACATCAATAATTCGCGATGGTTTTCTGTGGTGAAGCTTTCCGCCGTCCAGCACCATTGCAGCAGATTCAATAATTATGTCGGGAATCTCTTCTGTACTCAAAGGAAACGGACTTCCTTTTGAGTTTGCACTGGTGGTTACAAGATCAAAGTCGACACTATCAAGAATCCTGCATGTAAGCGGATCAGAAGGAACCCGAACCGCTACTGTGCCTGCCTGGCTTAAAAGCCACTGCGGAACACTGCTGGCGCCCTCGAGAATCAAAGAAACCGGGCCCGGCCAGTACCTGTTCATCAGGTGCTCCAAAGCCTTCTGCGTTGTAAGTTCAAGAACCCTTTTCATACTACCAGCCAGAATGATAAATGGTCTGACTGTACGGTAGCCTTTCATGGTGCATATAGATTCAACAGCCTGCAGACAGGATGCATCAGCCAGTATTCCGTACACAGTGT
>CAZRXU010000040.1:0-20877 GCA_964604135.1 uncultured bacterium
ACTTATGGGAGCCGCTGTGGGAACTGCATGCGGTATCGCTGCCTCTATGGTATATGAGGGCCCCTCTACAGACGGTATGAGTTTATCGTTATCGATTGATACCGAAGGAAGGATTACTCCGGGGCTATGGTAGCAAAACAACTGGACAGTTTCAGACATGCATTTCATGGTCTTGCCGTTCTTGTCAAAACCCAGAAGAATGCCAGAATTCATCTTGCTTCAACCATTGTGGTTCTTGCCCTGGGCTTTGTTCTTGATATCACCACCGTCCATTGGGCAATTATCTCTCTCGCCATTGGTGCGGTATGGGCAGCCGAGGCCCTGAACACAGGGCTTGAATTCCTGGCAGACCGGGTAGCACCAGAATGGCACGAATTAACCGGCAAGGCGAAAGATGTAGCCGCTGGAGGTGTTCTTGCAGCTTCAATTGCGGCGGCAGCCGCAGGTTTCCTTATATTCCTTCCCTATATTTTTTAGAACATACAGAAACTCCGGAGATGACAAATGCTTGACAGAAAACTATTGCGAAAAGAACCTCAGAGAGTGACAGAAGCTGCTGCGGCAAAGAATGAAAAGATTGATATACAGCAGTGGCTTGATGCTGACAGGTCAAAAAGAGAGCTCATGCTTAGAATAGAAGCACTCCGGAAACAGCGTAATACACTTTCAAAAGCGGTATCAATGAAGAAGCGGAACGGAGAAGACGCTGAAGATGAAATGCAGAAAAGCCGTGCAACTGGAGCAGAGCTGACCAGTCTAGAAAGCGCGGTTTCCGAATTCAACATCCGTCTCGCAGAAATGGAATTGAGCTTCCCGAACATTCCCGACTCCGATGTTCCTGTGGGCACCGATGAAAACAATATAGTTGTACGCTCCTGGGGTACTGTTCCTGAATTCAGCTTTCAGCCAAAACCTCACTGGGATCTAATGAGTGAAGTTTTTCTGCCTGAAGCTGCCGGAAAAATAGCCGGTTCCAACTTCATTCTGTTCAGAGGGTGGGCTGCCAGGCTTCAGAGGATCCTGATAAGCTGGATGCTCGACTACCACACACAGTCTGGAATGGATGAAGTGTGGGCCCCTTTTGTGGCTAAACCTGAATCCATGACTACCACAGCTCAGCTTCCAAAGATGGATGATGATATGTACAAAATAGGCCGTGATAACCTTTTCCTTGTTCCCACCGGCGAAGTGCCAATAACCAATCTTTACAGAGACCAGCTTCTTGAAGAGGCAGATCTTCCGGTGAAACTATGCGGCTACACTCCGTGTTTCAGAAGGGAAGCGGGCAGTTACGGCAAAGACAACAGAGGGCTGAACAGAGTTCATCAGTTCGAGAAGGTGGAGATGGTTCGCATTGAGCATCCGGAACGGTCTGAGCAGGCTCATCTTGAACTTCTGAACCATGCAACTGGAATGCTGGAGGTTCTTGGCATACCCTACAGAGTTCTTCTTCTTGCAACAGGAGACCTCAGTTTTGCCGCTGCAAAATGCTACGATATTGAAATCTGGTCTGCTGGGCAGGAAAAGTGGCTTGAAGTTTCATCTGTTTCCAATTTCCGCGACTTCCAGGCCAGAAGAGGCAACATGAAATTCAAACCCGCAGGCGGAGGAAAACCCCGTTTAGTTCACACGCTGAACGGTTCAGGGCTCGCTCTTCCAAGACTGATAATATCTCTGGTTGAGAACGGTCAGCAACCTGACGGAAGCATTATACTGCCGAAAGCTATTGCTGAAAGAATGGGAACAGATGTAATCAGACCTGTGTGATTACTTCTTCTTCCTTCTAAAATCGTTCCTGATATCCTGCTTCACGTTGTTCCACTTGTTCCAGGTCTCGGGATTCTCTACTTTGAGCTCGTACCACTTCTCCCGGGAATAGAGGAAAGCTATCAGAACAACCGATGTTATAAGAAACAGCTCAATCCAGATGTAGAGCCGCTTGGGCTTACTCTTCCATCCGGGATCTCTTGGAGGATCAAGAATCCTCAAAGAACTGGTGATACTGGATTCCTGAATCAACGCCTGCTGAACCCGAAGCTCAAATGCAGTTGTCATCTTTAACTGCATCTCAAAGTCGGTTTGAAGCCTTGCATACTCGATCATTGCCGGAGGAAGATTACCAAGACCAATTCCCAGATCAACACCACCGGAAGACGATCCGTTCTCGATCAGGTCTATTGACTGCCGCAGAGCCTCCGCAGTTGCGTCCAATTCAAGGATCTGGGCTGTTGTTCCCGACCTAATTCCATTTCTTACAGCGTTGGCCATCATGGTTGTTTCTATGTATCTGCCCTTCATTTCAGCTAGAACAGTCATAACCTGCGACAATTCATCGTTGGGCATGATTGTTCCGTATTCTTCTTCAAAATGCAGCAGTTTTTCGGTGGTATTATCAAGCTCGGCGCTGGCCACGCTGAGCTGATTTTCTGTGCTTTCCCGACTGGTTATGTACCGAGCCATGGTGATACTGGTGTTTATACTGTCCAGAAGGAAAACAACCCTTTCGGAAACCTCAACTGAATACATTGGATTCCCGGTGGTTACATTGATTTTTATAAAACCGGATGATGTTACTGTTGCAGAATAGTTCCTCCTGAACTGCTTCCTGGCAAGATACATGGCTACCTCTGGCTGGTTCTCGTATCTTTCACTGAAACCTGCACTGTCGATGTATGCTGTGCTCAGTATAACCTGATCGATCAGAGTTCTGCTGTTAAGAATATCCGAGTAAACATCGGCAAGAGTAGTCATCAGCGGAAGAGAGTATCCCATACCACCGCTGAAAAAACCGGCAAACTCTCCCAGCGAAAGCCCACCAAAACTTAAAGCGGGGGATGCCTGTTCCTCAGGAGGAAGAATTACCGTGGTGACGGTATACTTATTGGGCAGGAGATAGCTTCCTCCCACTGTTAAGAGCATCACAACAGTGAGAACCTTGATGATAAATCGCCTGTTTTTCAGCAGAATGTATATCAAATTATTGGGTGTATTGCTCATTCTTCCCCTTAGTTACTGAATATGCTCTGATAAGCAATCACGATCGAGGCAAGTCCCGTAAGAATTGTCAGGTATTCCCCCCAGAATTTTACGGGAACTCTGGGCACTTCAACTGTAGAGCCAGGCGGAACCACATCCGTCATCTCTGCACTGCGCCTTTCACCGTCTGCCAGCTGAATCTTAATTCCACCTCGCCTGGCAAGCGAGCTGAATCCGCCTGCCATACCGATGTAATAACCCACCGTCATTCCTGGAGAGTAGGTAACAGGTGCTGCCAGAACTACTTCCCCGGTAACATTGATAAAAGACGGTGATGACGGAACAACCAATCTGTCCCCCGGCTGCAGCAGAACCGGAGATGCTGCTCCCTGCATACTGAATGGAATCCGGTTTGCAAGAGTGTCGCCGCCCACACGGTACACATAGCATCCGGCAAGGTCAGCTGCTCTTGAAACTCCTCCAAATCTTACCAGTGCTTCTCTTGCACTCTCTCCGGGAATGTATTCTGTAAGAAGACGATTTGTTCCTGCATTCGCTTCCGGAGCCAGAGCCCCTTCAATGGTTATGGTTGCTTCGGCAACCGGAACATGAATTCTTGTGTCTCTGCGCATAAGTGGGTTTGCCCTGAAATCCCCTTCTGCGGTAAAAGTGTTGAGGTTGTACACAGTAGAGTCTCCATCAAGACTGACAACAAGAACTTGCGATGCAGCTCCTGTGCAGGCAATACCTCCAGCCAGCTCGATAGCCTCTGTGAGCCTGGCCATCCCGTTAACGGTAACAATTCCCGGTCTTCCAACCTGCCCTGTGACCGGAACTTGAAAAGACGCAGATCGTGCAAGCCCTGAACTTACTCTCAACCCTCTGTAGTGATACGAGAACAAGTCAGAAATAGAACTCTGAAGCTCTTGAAGGCTCATACCGTAGGTATCAATTCCAGGCATTGTAGGAATATTCAAAACACCATCAAGACCCACAGGTATAGATATCACAGAAACGGTATTGCTGGCTCCGGAAAAAGGAACTCCTCCGGGAAAAGACATCCATATTTCGTCACCTGGATTAACTACGTACTCTGCTGGATCAAAATAATCTACAGGTATCAGAACAGCTTCCAAATTATCAGACAAATCACCTGAAACTCCTGCTGTGATTGCAGGCACCGCGCAGAGAAATACCGAAAACATGCCTGAAAGCAGCACTAGAAATCCTCCTTTAGTAACAACCTTATCTTGCGCTGTGATCCCACACAGAAACAGCCTGGGAAGTTACAGCTTTAATCACTCCTGAAAGCGATGCTATACACATCAGCCAGAAAAAATAGGGCAAGCGCAGGAAAGAAGGTATTCTGTTGCCTGCAACCCCTCCGGCAAGAGCAATCATATTAAAAACAGTTACACTGATGAAAAGAATGTTTGCAGGAGAATCGTACACTGCCATAAGAAGACCTGCAGCAGAGGCAATAAAGGCAAACACTCCCATGTTCCATCTCAGTATCTTGTGAACAGCAAGCTGAAAGGCAAGACCATACTTTCCTGCCTTAACAGCCTTCCCAAACAGGGAGAAAGCCGACCCAATCATCCAACTCACAATTCGAACAAGACGGTGGTACTGAATAGAGTTTTCCGGAGTCGGCTCGGCAGCAACAGCCTTGGGATTGTAAAGACACGAGTACCCCTGGATGCGGGCGAATACTGCTGTTTCAAAATCGTCTGCCCTGGCAGGGTTCACCGGGCGGTATAGGTCTTTTCTTACTGCAAAAACTGCTCCCGTAGCGCCCAGAACAGCTCCTATACGGCTGCCCAGAGCTTTAAGCATTCGCTCGTAACGCCAGTAGATAGATTCGCACGTAACTGAATCCAGGCTGTTCTGTTTGGAACCGTCTACACATCCCACCCGTGGATCGGCAAAGGGCTCAACCAGCTCTCTTACTGTATTCGGCGAGAACTGTGTGTTTGCATCGGTAAACACAAGAATCTCACCTTTAGCAAACCCGGACAGTTTTACCATAAGCGCGGATTTACCCATGCGTTTATCAAACCGGAAGTATCGAACCCCACGGTCAGCAAATGATTTGATTATTTCATCTGTTCTATCGGTGGATATATCCGAGGCAACAAGAATTTCAAAACTTTGCTTCGGATAATCCTGTGAAAGCAGATTCTGAATTCTTTCGCGTATGCACTTTTCTTCATTACGAGCTGCAACCATTACGGTTACAAATGGATACTCGTTGTAAGAATGCCCGTTCCCTCTGTGAAATAGCAGGCCCAGAACAAACATGAACGCCGGATAGACTACCATGGGCAACAGAATCATACCCACGCACACCCAGAACAACACTGCGAGAATGCTTACCAGAACAACTCCCTCCTGAAGAAAACATTCAGCATTTATAGTTAATCCCCTTCTTTATCGCAACAAGGATAAGCCGTACTTATAAGAAGTCCTAGAATAAGCCAGAAGAACGCTCCGGTTTGGGGCCACTGAATAAGATTGTCCACCGCTTGATGAGCTCCAAAGGCTACGATTCCAGAAATCATTCCCATCCCCAGCGATTTGTCGCCACCGGATTTCAACAGTTTAATTAAGGTGATAACAAATGCTGCAATTAAAAGAACAAGAGCGAGAGCGGAAAAAAGCCCTCCCTTGTATGGCATTTCAAGAACCAAGCTGTTGAGCCCGCCAAACCTGTTGATTTTGTTGATACTGTCTTCGTGTCTTACCTCCCAAAAAGAGTACAACGAAGTTCTGCCGTGAAAAAACTCCTCGCTGCCCCAGCCTACTCCAACTGCAGGAGAGCTAACAATTCCGTTTATAAACCCCTTGTAACTGGTGTATCTGTGAAGAAGGCTGGTATCCATAATCAGCGACTTGGTGTCTCCAAAAATAGTGAGCTGCCTCTTGAATTCCCCGGCATTAGCCAGAAGAATAACGACGAAGATGGTAAGAGTTGAAACAGGCACCCATATTTTTTTTCTGTTTCTGTAAACGAGAAAAGCAAAACATGCAAAGGTTACGGTTAGGAACCCTCCCCTGGAGAATGTGTACAAAACATTCTGAATTCCAAGAAGAGCCGCTGCAAGAGCAGTTACCTTCCATATTCTTTTCTCGAACACAAACATTGCGGCCAGAACTGTGGGAACCAGCAGCTCCAGCACTCCGGAATAAGAATTGGGTCCACCATTGATAGTGGAATAAACTCTACCGGCAAGATCAAACCCTGACGCCCGATCCCCAGTTGTGTCAAGGTTTCCTGCGTTGTACTGATATATACCGTAAAGAGACATTACAACAAGCATGAGAGTAAGAACTTTAAGAATCCGCACAAGCCATTCCCCCCGGCCGTACCAGTCGTAGATCAGAGGAATAATAGACGCAGCAATAAACAACTTACTAGCTTCCCGTAGGGTGTTGCTGACAAGGCTATTGTGGTAATGAAGGGAAACAAACGCTGAAGCTACCTGAGCCAGAAATGCAGCCATGAGAATAAATACAGGTACCGGGAAACGGGGGAAGCTCTTGTATCCAACTGTTTTTACAGTGAAGTAGAACAAAGCAGCTGCTAGAACAGCCATGGTGGCAACGGCAATGTAAAAAGGACCGAATTCGTAGGTATTGTTCCCGAAAGTTATTGCAACAGGCAACAGCAGCAGCCAGCTGCGCGGATTAGAAACATGATACACCGCAATGAAGAAAAGGGGCACCCCCACAAACACAAGGTGTACTGCTTTGGGAAAATTCAAATAGAGGTAGAAAAAGACCAGTAAAATACCAAGGATAAACACCCATGCACGCCAGGATGGCCTGTACGCTTCTACCCCTCTGCTGTAGTCATCTGCTGAAACACTGCTCACTATCTACCCCGGTTATTTTTGTTTTTTCAGACCCCGGCCAAAGACAAAAAGACTCTCCAGCCGGAGTCTTCAGCTCAGTCCTGACCAGCTATCTTGACGCCTGGTTCCTCGGAACCACAGCTCCCGACAAAGGCAATAAGCCTTCCGGCAAGAGCTTCGCGAGAGTGGGGATCTCTCTCAACGGCTTTTTCGTAAAGAAGAAGCGCAACATCAAAATCTCCATCCTCCATGGCATTTCCAGCAATCAGCAGATACGCTACAGAGGTAGACGGAACTACAGTCTCCGTTACTGAAGCCAGTAGAACTGCGGGAAGAAGCAGTGCTGCAATAACTACAGCCATCTTCATCAGAGCACCTCCAAATCCTCTGCCAGAGGCAGAGCGTCAGGCAACCCGGCCATCCTTCCCCGAAGGGTTAGGACCCGTGGCTTTGCGTCCCGAAATCTCTTCCGGTTTGCATTTACAACGGCAACCCGGCTATCCTTCCTGCTTCCCCTGAACAGGTTAGGACCCATAGGCTTTGCGCCCCGGAATCTCTTCCGGTTTGCCAGACGGCGCTCAACCGCCCGTATTAGTATGCTTCAAATCAGTTTAGGAGTAAAGGGGCATGAACATATTCATAGGCCTTAAACACACCGTAACTGCCCAATCCGCAAGAACTAACAAGAGATATCCCTGAGCGCAGGCCAAAAAATGAATTCTGTTTCCTGTGCGTATCCGAACCAACTGTAATACGCTTTCCTCCAAGAGAAGAGTAAAGCCTGAGAACAGCTGCCGTTGGATAGGTAGTTTTTTCCGGCCTTCTAAGGCCTGCGGTGTTTACCTCGAGAGCAATCCCCCTGTTAATCATGGTCTGCAGAATTTTCCTTAAAAGTGCCGGGAACAAACTTACTTCATCAATGCCTGTGGATAGTTCGGCTCTGGCCATACCTCTTCTGAAAATGCCCATGTGCGCCAGGATGCTGATGTCTGTGTTCTGCACAATTGCAAGTGTATTCCGATAGTACTCCTCTACCAGATCCACAGCACTACCTTCCTGGAAAGCCTTGCCGTTCAGAACAAGCCTGCCTTCAACCCAGTGAAGAGCTCCTGTGATAAAATCGTATCTGCTGCGCGTAAACAGCTGTTCTGCCTGGCGCATATACAGATGCGGCTCTCCTATTTCAAGCCCCCGAAGTACCTGAATTTCTGAAGAGTCTGCGATATCAAGCTCTCTCATGTACTCTTCCTCGGAAAAACTCATGTAACAGTGATCTTCAGGATGCAGATCCACATGAGCCACAAAACCTATTGTTTCCACTCCAACAGCTTGCCCCATCGTGCAGAGTTCATCAGCTGGGATCTCGGCATCCGGCGATGACTGGGTGTGTACATGCATATCGGCAGTCATGGTTTTTCCCTCCCTTTGTAAAAACTCTGTCGTCTGTTATTATATTCTGTTAAGCTTCGAGGGACGGAGCTTCTCTGAAGCATTTTCTAATATACAGGAGAAACTATGAAATCCTTTGCTTTCATCCTCTTTTTTCTTTCAGCTTTTGCATTTACTGCCAGTGCCAGTCAGGTAGTCACGTACAACTGGGATGGAACATCAGACACTGTTCTGTATGTTTATGGAAACGGAAATGCAAGCATCGCTACAGACACTGTACACACTGCCCCTCAATCTCTCCGATTTGAAGAGGATCCAATTGGTGGAACTCCTCAAGCCTGCATAGCCTGGATCAGAGATCTCTCTGATGGAGATGAGGTAACTGCATCATTCTGGGTTTACGACACAACACCGCAGGGAGATAATCCCAAAGGAAGGATCTGGGGGCACTGGAATGACAACACAAACCCCGACAGTGTAACAACATACAACGGATCTGCCAGTGGCAACACCACATACAGTACAGAAGGCTGGAGCCAGCTTGAGAATACATGGACGGTCTCAGGCGGGCACACAGGGCTTGTAATTGAAGCCAGAATTTACTCCAGTACAGGTGCAAATATTCTGTGGTTTGACGACCTGAGTATTACAGCTCCCGATGGTGCCTCTTTCGTGCTTCCCAATACACAGACCCCATTACAAAGAAACAGCTGGGGAGCTATCAAGACTTCCTTCTAAGAAACTATTCCCCTTCAACAGCCCGGTTGCTGAAAGCGGCCGGGTTTTTCAGTAGGTAACTGCCAGCCCGAACATCACAAGGTTTCGTTCCAGATCCAGAGGAATGGCGAATTCAAAACCTATCGATTCCGGGATCCACTCTGCCACTCCATCGGGAAGACCGTACATAACGCCGGCAATAACACTCTGGTGAAATTTGTTTTCCACCTGATCCCAGTCTGCTTTGCCCTGATTATCATCGGGTATGTTTACAACATCAGGGCCGTACCCGCCATCCCAGCCGGCATACACCTCAAGAGAGCTACCGAAAAGATACCCGGCAGAAGCACCGAACTGCGTAGCGAGAAGCTTTGCAGGCAGAATGTAGCTTGCCCCGGCGTTAACCGAAAGCGCCTGTCTGTTTTCCGGGCTGAAGACTCCTACCCTTACCATGGGACCAATACCGTAAGCACGTCCGAAAATACCAATATCTATTCTGTCGGTGGCTCCGGAAAGAAAAGTCACACTGGGAGAAACAGGAACATCATCAATACTTTGTTCTCCTGCTTCCCTGCGATCATCGGCATTCAAGTAGGCGGGAAGTGCAACTGCACCAGTAACTGTCATGTGGTTTTCACCAAGAGTTCTTGACCCTGTCATAGATCCGTAGTAACACCCCGGTACCATTACCACCAACACGGTAAAACAAAACACTTTGAGCCTTTTCATGTGTTTCCTCCCATTCAGCCTGTTGTATATGATACCAGTTAGATAATGCACACAGCCTTTTTTTTCAATACACACTGAAAAGGAAGAAAGAATGCCCACAGCAGCAGTGCTTCTTTCCGGTTGCGGAAACAGAGATGGTTCAGAGATTCACGAAAGCGTTTGTGCTGTTATAGCGCTTGACGGAAGAGGCTGGAATATTCTCTACACAGCCCCGACCATTTCGCAGCAGAGAACAGTTTCATACATCGACGGCGGAGAGCTTCCCTCCAGGGACGTACTTGAGGAAAGCGCCAGAATTGCCAGAGGCAGTATTAAACCTCTGAGTGATATCCAGATAGAAACAATAGACGCTATTGTAATTCCGGGAGGTCTCGGGGTTGCGCTTACCCTGTGTGACTTCGCGTTAAACGGAGCCTCCTGCAATGCCAACCAGGAAGTAAACAGTTTTCTGAATACCGCACACGAAATGGGTATACCTATAGGTGCCATGTGCATTGCTCCAACTCTGGTTGCCCGGTGCCTGCCGGGTACAACGCTTACTGTGGGCAACGACAAAGCGACGGCAGAAAAGATAGAGAAGATGGGTTGTATCCACGTGGAATGCCCCGCAGACAATGCAGTTGTAGACAGGCAAAACAGAGTAGTTTCTACGGCCGCGTACATGACAGCAACGGGACCGGCTCAGGTGCTTGAAGGAGCAATAAGTATGGTAGCAGCCCTGGAAGAACTGCTCAAAGATTCGAACCGCTGAGGGAAACCGTTTCTTCTTCCCAGTTCAGCAGGTCTTCCGGTGACAATCTTACAGCACACGATGAGAATTCTGAACCCTGTTCGGATAAAGAGCTTTTTCCGGTTACCAAAAATCCTCCATCTGATATCTGCAACAGGGAATAACAGAAAGCACTTCTGTTAACAATCTCCACAGACCAGATTATGGAAAGCCATGGATCAAATCTTAAAAGGGAAGGCCGATAACCTTCTCCTGTTCCCGTGTTGGAATTAACGAGAACAACAAAACCGGCTGGTGACACCTCTTTTATGAAACTGGCGCTATCCGGCCCGTCAGTATCGCTGGTATAGTTTTCTACAACATTCCCGTTCCCGTCGAAAAATACCAATAGAACATCGGGATAGCCATCAACCCCTGCTGTACTTCCTGCAACAATGTATCCTCCATCGGAATATGCTGTCAGGCACCTTCCGATCTGATTTCCGTCCAGGGGACAATTTGTTTTCCATAACCAGTTTCCCTGATTGTCTATTTTCATCAGAAAAACCTCCCCGTTGTCTGTACCGGTAAGAACAAAACCCCCATCCCCGTCTGTGGAGGGTACCACAGAGTAAGCAGCCTGCTGACCTGTTGCCACAAATCGTTTTCTCCACAAAACAGCTCCGGAATCAGAGACGCATACTGCCATGATATCGCTGTTCTGTGTCTCTTCATCAACGGAATAGCCTACTGCGACTACCTCACTGTTGTTTCCGCCGCACAGATCATACAAACCGTCATCACCCTCATAACCCACATCCAGGGACCAGAGAGTGCTGCCTCTTTCGCTGATTTTCATTACCAGACCGTTTCCACCGCAGGAATCTGTACACACACCGCATAAAACAAAATTTTCACCTGATCTCTCTATAGAATATCCGGTAGCACTACCCAGGTTGAGAGATGTGTTCTCCCATACCACCGCACCTGTACTGTCTATCCCGCAGAGACTCAGCGCTTTATCGCCTGCAACACCACTGTAAACTTCACCAACAGTTATAAAGCCTCCAGATGAACCACCTGCCAAATCCCACACAACAGATTTATCACTGTAGGGAAAATCCACATTCCACAAAACCCGGGGTTCGTTGCCATTGGCTCGCGGCGGTAAAATGCAGAACAGCACAAAGAACAAAAAGACAGTTTTCATACAACCCTCCCGTTTCGCCTCTGAATAGAAATATCTCTATAGTAAAAGTCAATCCCTATGAAATTCAGGATTTCTTTTTTAGAATACGGCTGTCTGGTGTAAATTTCGGAGGATCTATGACATTCGATTTCAACGCAGAGGTGACAAGAAGGGGAACAGGTTCAATCAAATGGGATTTCCTTGAAGCTTTTTTCGGAAAAGATGATCTGCAGCCTATGTGGGTGGCAGATATGGACTTCAAGGCTCCACCTGAAATTCTAAGTCCTATCCTGAAGCGTGCAGCCCACGGAGTATTCGGATACACAGCCAAAACAGATCAATTCTATTCGGCCGTGGTCAACTGGTTCAGCAGAAGGTACCACTGGAGCATTGAAAAGGAATGGATAGTAACAACTCCAGGCGTTGTTCCCGCCATTAACCTGGCGATACAGGAATTTACAGAGTCCGGTGATGGTGTCATTATTCAATCTCCGGTGTACTTTCCCTTCAAAGACTCAATTGAGCTGAACGGAAGAAAACTTCTGGACAACCGCTTGATTCTAAAAAACAATCGCTACGAAATAAACTGGGCTGACCTCGAAAAAAAGGCTGAAGACGCAGAGATGCTGCTGTTCTGCTCACCGCACAATCCCGTCTCGCGGGTATGGACAGTAAACGAACTCAAGAAACTGGAAGCTGTCTGTCAGAAACACAATCTTGTACTTTTTTCAGACGAAATACATGCCGACATAGTCTTCAAACCCAGTGTACACACACCATCTGCAGCTTTCAGCCGGAAGCTGGCAGACAGAACAATTTCTGCTTTTGCCACCAGTAAAACATTCAACCTTGCCGGTCTTCAGTTATCGATAAACATTATCCCCAGCGAACAGATCAGAAAGAGGTTCAAACTCTCTCTTGAGAGACTTCACATGAACATGTCAAATGTATTTGGTATTGTCGGTACACAGGCAGCCTACGAACACGGAGACAACTGGCTGGATCAGCTTCTTCCATACCTGCAGGAAAACTGCATTACTGTCAGGGATTACCTGGAAACAAACATCCCGGAAATCAGGGTAATCGAACCGGAGGGCACATTTCTTCTGTGGCTGGACTGCCGCAAACTGGGTTTCACTGATGAAGAACTCGCAGCTTTTTTTGTGCAGAAGGCAGGTCTGGCCCTTACTAACGGAATCCTGTTCGGCCCAGGAGGAAGCGGTTTTATGCGAATGAACATCGGCTGCCCCAGGCATGCGGTGATTGCCGGCCTTGAAAAGCTGAAAAGAGCAATGACCGACAATACACCGGTTGTGATCGATTCAGGCCCGGCCAACGCTCCTGATGATTGTTGATAAGGCAGGTTTACAGAGCTGGATGCTCTTCGGGAACGAGCTGGTACTTTTTCAGGTCTATTCTGGACAGGTTGTTGAAAACCACGCCTTCGCTTTCAAGCAGCATCCTTTGAAGTACTCTGTCGTCATCGCCCCGCAGTGTTTTTCTGGAACTGATTTCACCTCTTGAGTTTACAACCCTGTGCCAGGGAATGTCCGCCCCTTCAGGTACTGCCCGAAGAGCATAACCCACAGCCCTTGCAGCTCTTGGATTTCCTGCTATTTGTGCTATCTGCCCATAGGTCATAACTGCCCCGGGGGGAATACCCACAACAATTTCATACACCACGCTGAAAAAACCTTGCAACAGCACCACCTCTTTTCCACGAATAATATATTACCGGTGTCGGCAGCGTCAGGGAAGCAGGTTAAAGTCCTGCGCGGCCCCGCCGCTGTAACCGGAAACGAAACCGCAGTATGCCATTGCATCAGAAGTGCGAGAAGGCGTGGAAGTAGGAAGTCCGGAAGCCAGAAGACCTTCTGCCGGCAGTTTTATCTTCACCTTCGCGGGAAGGGTGGGGGGATATTCCCTTGCATTTTTTCACGCGGCCGGAAACAGGAGTCAAATATGATTTCTTTTGCAATCGGCCTGATTCTTTCTGTTCTTGTATCAGGAGATGCCCTGATTATCAGCGGCGGGAATCTGGCACACATCAACATTGAGACAGGAACAGTAACGCCTTCTGTAGGCGTTCTGCACACCTATCCCAACGATGTTATCATACACGAAGGTTCCGCCTTTGTTGTAAACTCGGGAGCAGATACAGGAACCCTTCAGAAATTTGAGCTGGGCTCGTGGGCTCTTACCGAACTGGGAATTGGAACCGGCTGGAACTGCTGGGCTTCCATCCCTCTGACCAACGGAAACTTTGCAGTGTCTGCAACTCTGCATAACTCTCTTGAAATAGTTAATCCCGGAACAATGCAGATTGTCTCTTCGATTCCAGCAATAGGTCCGAACCCGGAATGGATGTATGCCAATGGCAATCTCCTGTATGTCGCATGCGGAGGATGGGGAGCAGGCGAATCAGTTGTTGTTGCAAACATCACCACAGGGCTGCCAGTTGATACTATCACTGTTGAGACCAACTGCCAGTCTGTTGTCGGCGACGGTAACGGACACCTGTTTGCCACATGCAGTGGTACTTACGGCAGCAATGAAGGAGCCGTTGTTGTAATCGATGCCTCAACAGGTACAGCTACTGATACCCTCGTCGTTGGGGGATTTCCCGGGTACAGTGCTAAGGCAAACGGCATTCTTTACACCTCAGACCCATGGGGAGCCGGTGTGTATTCCATCAACATGAATACCCTTACCGTTCTCCATGACTCAAGTAATCCCTTCTGTTCAGGCGGTAACGGCATGGCCGTGGACGAAAGCGGGTATCTCTGGATTTCAGACGGAATGAACAATGAAGTAAGAGTTTACGATTCAGGTGAAAACCTGGTTCACACCTACAGCGTACCCACCCCTGCAGCCATAGCAGTCAACGGCTCTTTCACAGGAATCCACAACAGCTTTTGTGAGCCCATTGTAACAATTTCTGTATACCCCAACCCTGCCAGCAGCGTTGTTTTCATCTCCGGTGCCGCTTCTAAAAAAATGGTTACTGTCTATGATATCACGGGCAGAATCGCCGCAACAACAACCACCGGAGATAGCGGCTCTGCTTCCCTTGATGTTTCCGAACTCCATACAGGGCTCTACACTGTTGTATGCGGAACTTCGGCAACCAGATTCACGGTCGCGTCGAGATGATTGTCCTCGTTCTTCTCTGCGCAGTTGCCGACCCCTGGGCCGATGGTTCCCCTGCGGTTGAATACGGCTCCGGAGCAGGTTACGGACAGGCGTACTACCCGGAAAACATTCTGGGCCCTCCCGACCCTACGGCAACACCCTCCGCTCCTTCATACGGAGAAAACAATCTTCTTACTCTGGGCAAGGATGGCTGGGTTGTGCTGGAGTTTATCGACAACAGCATAATCAACGGCGACGGAGCAGACTTCACTGTATTCGAGAATGTAATGGACACCGGATCAGGTTACTTTCAGGAATGCGCATTTGTTGAAGTGAGCCAGGATGGACAATCCTGGGTTCAGTTCCCATGGAATGCAACAACCCTTGAAGGTCTGGCAGGAGTGATGCCAACAACAGGAGCAGACCCAACAAACCCGGCTGTTTCCGGAGGAGATCAGTTTGATCTGGAAACTCTGGGTCTCGACTGGATTCGCTTTGTCAAACTCACAGACTGCGGTGATGCTGTTTCAGACGGAGGGCTGTTCGATCTGGATGCAGTAGCCGCTGTAAACTGGTCTACAGGTATTGAGCCGAACACTTCCACAGAGCCACAACTGGTGGTTACATCTCCCTTTTCCGGCAGTTTCCGGGTAACAACCGAAAAGCCGGGCAGCCTTGTCTGTTACTCCATAGACGGTAGAGTTGCCGGGCAATGGACAGTTCCTGAAGGATCTTCAGAAATAGATGCTTCTGGCCTTCCCTCCGGACTTCTTGTGTTCGTTCTTGGGAACTCGTCTTTCTCCACTGTGAGGCTGACGCGCTGAGGCGCAGGAACGCACAGGCAGCTCCGGTTTCTGAACCGGAGCTGCCTTGCAAAGAGTAGCTGAACTACCTGCCCAACAGAGTTCTAACAAATGTGTCACCGGTTATTGTGCCCATGCTTCCTTTTTCTGTACTGACCTCATCGTAAACAGTAACATCATCCGGTTTCTCTCCCGGCCTGTATATCAGGAACGGCACAGGGTCGTGAACATGTGTTCGCTCTTCACAGGGTGTTCCGTGATCAGGGGTAATACCGATGGCAACATCCTCTTCCATCTTCCCGGTCTCTTCAACTACAAACTTAACAATCCTGTGATCCAGGTACTCGATGGTTTTTATTTTCAGATCCACATCGCCTTCATGCCCGGCCTCATCAGTTGCTTCAACGTGCAGGAACACAAAATCGTATTCGCCCTTCAGGGCATCAACAGCCGCCTGAGCTTTGCCTTCGTAGTTGGTGTCGAACAGGCCTGTAGCCCCTTCAACTTCTATAACATCCAGCCCTGCATAAACCCCAAGACCTTTCACGAGATCAACAGCGGAGATAACAGCACCTTTTACTCCGTAGAGTTCGTTGAAGGTTTTCATCTGAGGTTTGAACCCGGGAGACCAGAACCACACGGAATTCGCCGGGTCTTTCCCCTGGGCAACCCGCTTCAGGTTTACAGGATGGTTCTTCAGAATCTCCTGTGACTGCAGGATCAGCCGGTTAAGGGCAGATGCAGTTTCCTCTCCGTTGCTGTCTGATGCCTTCACCATAACATCGGCAAACGGTGTACCGGGAACATCATGAGGAGGAGTGCAACTGATGGAACTGCTGCCGTTCTTCAGAACAAACAGGTGTCTGTAGCTGATACCGGGATGAAACACCATGGTTTCGGAACCCAGCTCTTTCTGCAGAGCAGACACAAGCTCATGCGCCTCTTCCGTACTTATGTGACCGGCAGAGTGGTTTTTTATTCTGCCATTCTCAACGCAGATCAGGTTGCATCTCATTGCAAGGTCGGTATAGTCCAGCTTTACACCCATGCTTGCAGCCTCAAGAACTCCCCTGCCCTGAAAAACCTCAGCAGGGTTGTAACCCAGAACAGACAGGTTGGCCACAGCACTTCCAGGGGCAAGCTCTGCTGGAACAGTGGCAAACTTTCCACATCTTCCCCTGGCACACAGAGAATCAATAGCCGGTGTGTCTGCAGCCATAAGCGGTGTTTTCCCGCCCAGACTCTGTATGGGGCGATCAGACATCCCGTCGCCCAGAATAATTATGTACTTCATGGTGCGTCCTTATCAGGTCAATTTTTACCCGGTGTAGTTCTTCTTCAAAAACTCTTTGAATGCACTGTACTGTGTTGGAAGATGCTGGAAGAACTCCTTCTTCTCTTCAAGCCCCTGAAGGCTTGGCGGAAGTTCCGGGTCGAAAGAAAGAATCTCCCGTATCTTCTCCGGGAATTTCGCAGGGTGAGCGGTTTCCAATGAGATGCACAGCTGCTCTCCGGCTACACCTTCCCTGTCTGTGTAACTCTGCAGACCGGCCCAGCCCACAGAACCGTGAGGTTCAAGAAGAAGGTCTGACTCTGTGTAGGCCTGGCTTATCATGGCCTCGGTTTCCCTGTCGCTGATGCTTACGGCATACATGTCTTTTCTTATAAGATCCATGTCCGGTGCCGTACCGATGTTTCCGTTTTCGTCCATTGTTCCGCCGTACATCTGAACCAGCCTGGGGATGTTGCTGGGGTGGCCAACATTCATTGCACTGGAAATACAGTTGCGCGAAGGCACCAGCTTCTCGTAGAAACCCGACTTCACAAACCTGGGATACTCGTCGTTCTCGTTGGTTGCAACAACAAACCTGCTCACAGGCAGCCCCATTTTTTTCGCGATGAGTCCACCGCAGAGGTCTCCGAAATTGCCTGATGGAACAGAGAAAACAACTTTTTCCCCGGGATCTCCTGATCTGAGCTTGGCGAAGGAGTAGAAGTAGTACATGGTCTGCGGAATAAGCCGCCCGATGTTTATAGAGTTGGCGGAAGAAAGGTTCAGATAGTCAAGTTCCGAGTCGCCGAATGCCTGTTTCACTAGAGCCTGGCAATCATCAAACTTACCGTCCAGAGCTACTATGGAAACATTCTTTCCAAGAGTTGTCATCTGTTTTCTCTGACGGTCTGTTACTTCTTTTTCCGGGAACAGAACAACCACATTAACATTGTCCAGCCCGTAGAACGCATTGGCAATAGCACTTCCCGTGTCGCCGGAAGTAGCAGTGAGAATAAGCAGTTTCCCGCCGTTCCTGTTCAGGAAGTACTGCATGAGCCTGCCCATCATTCTTGCAGCAAAGTCTTTGAAAGATGCAGTGGGCCCCTGATCAAGCCTCATAACAAAGCTGTTGTCAGACACATGCTCCAGAGGAATCTCGTAGTTGTAGGCATCTTTTACTATCCGTTCCAGGTCTTCGTCGGGAATCTCTCCTGCAAGGAACTTCCTGCCCACTTCCAAAGCTATTTCATGGTATTCCATGTCTGAGAATTTCCCAATTTCCCCTGCGGTAAATGCCGGTATCTCCTCTGGCATATAGAGGCCGCCATCCGGAGCAAGCCCTCTAAGAAGAGCCTGTTCAAAAGAAACTGCAGGAGCCCTGCCGTTGGTTGATCTGAAAAGTAACTTTCCGTTGTTCGTGTTATCCATACCGAGTCCCTTGTTTAGTTCATTTCCCCGGGGAAGACAGCTGGTCCCTGACACAGCCGGAAAGCCTCTTTACTGCTTCCGCCAGCTGCTGTTTCGAGGCGAATGAAAAGTTGATTCTCATTGTGTTCCGTTTTGGGTTCTCTCCAAAGAAAACATCCCCCGGAACAAACGCCACCTTGTACTTGATGGCTTCGTAGAACAGTTCGTGTGTATCAATTCCCTCAGGCACAGTTACCCACAGGAAAAGACCGCCCTCAGGCTTCGTCCAGGTTACTCCCATCTCTTCAGGGAAGTACTCGTCCATGGTCTTAAGGAACACCTCAAGCTTCTCCCTGTAGTAATTACGGCACTTCAGAATGTGCTCTTCCATTCCCATCTCTGTAAGAAATGCCGTACACATGTCCTGATTGTATCTGGGGGTGTTTAGAACGTTACCCTCTTTGATGTTGGTAAGCTTCTGTATTACCTCGGGTGGGCCGATGTTAAAGCCCACACGAAGACCGGGGCAGAACAGCTTGGAGAATGTGTACAGGCCGATTACATTGCCGCCGCCCTTCTGCTGATCCAGTGAGTACAGAGAGGGTATTGTTTCTCCGTAGTATCTGAAATCACGGTAGGGGCTGTCTTCAATCAGTGGAATGCCGTAATCCCTGCTTAATTCCAGAAGAGCCAGCCTTTTCTCAAGGCTCATGGTTATACCGGAAGGGTTCTGGAAATCGGGAACCACATATATGAACTTCGGTTTCCTGCCCTGTTTCTTCAGGGAATCGATAGTTGACCGGAACCCGTCTACATCAGAACCGTCTTCCTGAATGTCGGCACCGGAAAATATCGGCCGCTGCATCTGAAACGCAACAATTGCCCCGGCAAAAGTGGGCCTGTCAAGAAGAACACTGTCTCCGGGATTAAGGAAGAGCCTGCCGACCAGATCGAGACCATGCTGACCGGAAGAGGTAACCACGATGTTTTCACGGGTTACCTCTATGTTGTCTCTTTTAAGAAACCCGATTATTGCGTCAAGCAGAGTGTGCTCTCCGCCTATGGCGGAGTACTGCATTATCTTTTCCAGATTTTCCTTCAGAATCCTTTCGGAAACAAGCCTCATCTCGTGGTCAAGGAACATATCAGGAGACGGTAAACCACCGGCAAGAGAGATTATCTCCGGGTCTTTCAGAAGATCAAACAGCTTGCCTATGGAGTAGCCCCCATAGGCCTTGATATTGTCGGAAAAGTGTGAATTCCAGTTCTTTATCATGAGAGCATCCTCTCCCGGATTCAGGTTGTTCCGCAGGTGTTCAGTGTTTCTGAGAACTCTCGGCAAATATGGCTCTGATACCTTTTTTCATCATCTCTCTGCCATCTTTCGATGCTCTCAATGCCTTGTTAAAGATAACCTCACCAATCTGCTCTCCCATTGCCTCCCTCTCCTCCTCGGAGATGAAGTAGGTAGCCATTGTATCAAGCTCATGGGCAGTACCGTCACTTTCGTACTTGAAAGTCATGTTGGTTCCGCTCTGCAGCACCTTGAACATGTGGTTGGTCCAGTTGAAGCCTGGCATGCCCAGATCAGGATTGATGTAGATGTGCGCGGCAAGACTTATGCCTTTGATTCCACTGGCATCAAGTTCTTTTGCGCACTGAATGAAGTTGTCGGCAGTGCTTCCATTGCCGATGTTGATCTCGTAAATAGGAGAAGTACCGTCTTCACGGATGTACTCGTTCATGATGTTCAGAAGCATTCTAAACTGCATGGGGTTCTGGGTAGCCAGCAGCATTGACACCTTTATGTTAAGGTTGGGCAGGTCGCGTCCGTAGTAGCAGATTGCCACAATTGTACTCCAGCTGGGATTCAGGAAGAAGTCTCCCCCTGTTGCAAGCGCCGTGCGGGTAATGCCGTCCAGGTAGATCAGGTGATTGTTGTTCGCTACTTCAATTCCACCGAAATTACCGAAAGCGGTGCCCTGGTTCTTCAGAGTAAGAGCACACACACCGTCTTCACATTCGTACCTTTCAAACTTCTCTCCGGTGAGGGCTTCAAGCTCCCGGAATCTGGCTTCAGGCTGCGGAATGCCTATAAGATTTGTGCTGCAGAACTTGCTTGCTTTCATAATGTTCTCAGACATGGCAAGCGTTGCCATAAGATCACCGTTGTAAACGTAGTTGTCTGTAAGGGCAACAACAGATATCATCTCCTGCGGTGCATAGCACGGTTCATCAGTTCCCGCACTTTCTGCAATCCTTCGCATGGAGTCAAGAGTTACCTTTGCCCCCTGAAAACCCGAAACCTGAGCTGTACCAACGCCCAGAGAATTGTTGTAAACAATGCCGTTCGCCTTTTCAAAGTCTTCCACCCGGGGGAAATTCTTCACATAACCCTCGGCCTTTTCAATCATCCCGCCGAAGCCCTTTTCTGCAAGTATCCGCTTTCTTGTCTCGAAATCCCTCATTTCCCTTATGGTTTTCACAATATGCTCTGCACCACCGTGGTGTTGTTTAAGAGCGTCCATAGCCTTCATGTCGGCATCTGAGAGCAGCGGATACTTCATCGGTTCCTCCTGTTCAACCCCTTGCAGGGTTAGGCTTTGCAGTATCAATATCTGATAATGACCCCGAAACTGCATTGTTCATTAAACTCAGCGGCAAGAAAATACAGCTTTCCGCCCACGCCTGCAATAAGG
>CAZRXU010000041.1:0-7478 GCA_964604135.1 uncultured bacterium
TTCTGAACTGAAAAACCATACGTGTCAATAAGTTCTATTGAAGACCAGTGCCACCGATAAAGCCTTAGAGCCTGATGAGGTACACTGAGTACCAGCATCATGTTGTAGAGGCCGTTTTCTGAATACCGAACCATCATTCCCCCGAAAACGCCTACATCAATTATTACATCTGCGCACATGGAATAGTCTGCAGTGCTCATTTGTTCGCCTGAGTCACCTCTGTAGGATGTGGCGTCGTTAACAGCACCACCGCCGTTGAAGTTGTACCATCCGCTTTGAACCAGGTAGTTTGACGGACCCACAGTGTACCATCCATCGGCATTTCCATCGTTGAAGTTATCCTGAAACAAAACAGCAGTGGTTAAACAGAGCAGAGTTACGGTAATTGTATTCATAGTACCACCTTTCGTAGCACAAATATAGTTGGCATCACTGCTGCATCCCATGTTTGGCGATGGAACACTAGTGTGCCGGGAGAAGTATGACACAGAAGAAAGGAGATCCTTTATGAACAAAAGAGTTTTGTTGGTTTTATCTGCGGCGATGATTGTTGTAGCAGGTGCGTGTACGGTAAATGTTTATGATTACTCAACGCATTCTTCCAGTGTCAGGAGCGCGCAAAAACCTGATACCGTTGTTGTGTATTCGAAGCCTGAGCGCATTGCGTTAATACCCACGGAACCGGATACAGTTACCACCAGACGGGCACTGGAAGGCGGTGGTTTCGTGCTTATTGAAGAGTGCGATAACTGGATACGCTACACCTTGTTCGGCTGCAAAACGGAAACAGACGGTGTTGCATTTGAAATGAGACCTGTGATGACCAGTATTACAGGTTCCGATGGCTCTGTAACTGAAGATTTTCAGCTTGAATTCAACTGCAGGATGCAGTCTTATATCCTTGATTCAGACGATGCTGATTTAACACCGGTGGAAGGTTCCAGCTCTTTCCCGGCCAGAAGGCGTGTTATGCCTGTAGTTACAGGAACAAACCTTGTCACAATAGTGGCAAACCGAACTTCATTTCCATTCATCGCAGAACAGGCCCGAAGCTACGATGGCGACTGGCTTCCCGACGGAACTCTTACTTACAGCGCAGTGTTCTCCAGCTCAAGGTGGATGCTGAGGGATATCTGCACGGCTGAACAACTTGCTGTTGTGTCTGATTCCCCGGATTACAGAATGATTTTTGGCGATAACGAAAGAAAACTTCTCCAGCAGTACTTTGATATATTCGTTTTGCACGGTGGCGCAGCACTTGTTCTTCCGGTTGGTGGAAGCAGGGAGATAAACGTAGATTCCGGGAGGCGTTAGAACCGGCAGTATTTGAATGGAGCTGGTGCAGATGGGTTACAAGTTTTTATTGGTTTTTGTTGCGGTGGGTTTGATGGTTGTTGTTTCCTGCGGAACTTCTCCCATTGATTCACCGGGCAACCCGTCTCCCAGTGTTTTTACCGCCCAGCTCCAGTCTGATTCTGTTGTGTACACAAGCTGGACCCAGTGTTCTGACAATGACTTCGATGCATACATACTTTGGCGAAGCGAGTCTGCCGGCATTCAGGCAGACCCTTCCCAGGCCCAGGCTGTCAAGATATTTTCCGACGATCCTCTACAGAATACATGGTTTGATACAGACCTCACACCCGGAACCACTTACTGGTATGCTTTGGAGACCAGGAATACTTCTCTGCTTTCGGCCTGGAGCAACGAACTGAGCCTTACTGTTCCGCTGAATGAGCCGGACAACCTTACAGTCTTCTTCATAGATCCCACACACGGCTCACTGTCGGGAGACGCTATTCTGGTAAGAACTCCCAATGGTTTTAACTATCTCATAGATGGCGGTGACAGAAGAAGCGACTGGAGCTGTGGCAAAAACAGGATAGTGCCGCTGCTAGACAGTCTTGGAATCACCCGGCTCGACGGAATAGTTGGCACTCACCCCCACTCCGACCACATTGGCGGGCTTATAGGCGTTCTGGAGGAAGTTCCTGTAGACAAAGTGTGGGATTGCGGCTGGGTTGGGAATGCCTCCAGCACCTATGAAGAGTTTCTTCAGAAAATACAGACCTCGGGAGCACAGTACATAGAGGGCAACAGGGGGATGAGCCTCAACTGGGATCCAGACCTTCAGGTGGAAATACTTCATCCGGAACCCCATCCAGGTGGCGGCAGCATGAACAACGCGTCGATTGTTATTCGTGTTACCTTCGAGGATGTTTCATTCCTGTTCACCGGAGACCTGGAAACGGAAGACGGGGAAGACCAGGTGTTGTCTTACTACCAGCCTTCTGATCTGCAGTCCGATGTTCTCAAGATCGGTCATCACGGCTCAAGTGATGCTACCTGTAACGCATGGCTCGATGCAGTTCAGCCATCTTACGCTGCCATTGAAGTGGGCCTTGGTAACCCCTACGGCCATCCGCACAGTACACTTCTTAACAGACTCAGCAGCCGTGGAATTCCCGTGTACAGAACCGATCAGGACGGAACATTCGTAATAACAACAGACGGAACAGAGATTACTGTGTTTTAGGTTTCTGTTACATATTGTTTATCAATTTCCTGTTGCCGGCTGTGCCCGACAGAGCTGAAATGCTTCGTTCAAAGCCAGGCAAACAGAACCAGCAGAATGGAGCGTCTTCAGATAAACAATTCTCTGCTGTAAACCCGCACTTGAAAATAGATCATTGTGGAGGTTGCTTCTTATGTGTGTTGTTAAAGGTCGGTGTTCTTTTGTTAAATGGATAAGGAGCGAAATCAATGCGAAAATTGATGCGGGTTGTTGCGGTATTGCTTTGTTTCGGTGGAACTATTCGTGCTGAATGGTTGAATTTCAACTCTGGCTGTTCGGATGGAACAGAACCGGTTATCAACTACGGCAGAACAACCGAGAGCTACATTACATTCGATGTTGAACTCAGGGGTTTAAGCTCGGAATCAATTCTACATAGTCAGGAAACTTATTGCCGCTATAGTAAAACCCCCGGGGTTCGAATGCTTTCAGAAGAGGGCTTTCCTGAACTGCCTGTCGTGACATGCTTTGTCGCGATTCCTGATGATGTTTCTCTTTCGATTGCGAGTAACAGATCCTGTGCGGATTTCCTGGAGAATGTAAATGTCTATCCCGCTCCATCACTGGAGCTTGTAAGTGAGAGCGGAGTTACATTCTACAAAGAGGTCTTTCAGAAAAATGCAGGTGCATATACCTCCTCTGAATGGTTCCCGGAGGCAGCAGCTGAAATTTCTGGTGAATTCAGGCTCCGAGATCAAAGAATCGCTGTTATTGATGTATATCCGGTACAGTACCTTGCTTCAGAGGACAGTCTTCGGGTATGGAGTGATATAGGTGTATTCCTTGAATTCAGCGCTTCAGCACCGATTTTGAGCACTTCAGATCTGGGTCCCTATGAAAGACTGGTTGGAGATAGAATTATTGGCTACACTCCCGCTCCGCAGCCAATCGGTATTCCATCTTCAGGAAGCGTTTACAGGCCCACTGATCTCAAAGTGGCGCCACCTGAAATACCCGACTATGTGATTGTTACAGCAGGAGGATTGGACGGTTCCTGGATAGATGATCTGGCCAATCACAGAGCCCAGTTGAACGGCTTTGATGTTCTTATTGCCAGAGGCGACGATATTCTCTCGCAGTTCAGAACCAACGAAGTGGTTCTCACGCCGGATCTTATCAGGGATTACCTTGAAACACTGTGGGGATTCGGTTCCCCGGGAAACAGACCATCATACCTGCTGTTAATTGGTGATCACGAAGACGGTTCCTGTACAACAATTGGTCCTTGGTTCCTGCCTACTTTTGTAGACGACGACTGGGGTTTTGGGAATGATGAGTGGTTTGCTTATTTCGGTGAGTCAAGGCTTGTCTCCTCAGCTTTCCCTGACATGATTGTGGGGAGGCTTTCGGTTAGGGATAAAGATAATCTTCAGGAGATGATTGACCTAATCAGGGAGTACGAGGAACCAGTTACAGACCATGGCTCTGCCAGTCTTCAATATCGCAGATATCTTACAAGGCTCTCTGGTACAGAGTACGGTACTGGAGACGGATGGAGCCCTTCTGCCAGCTGGACTGAAGCACTTAAAACATGGCTTGGCTACCAATGGGACAATTACTATTGCGGAGACGGCGAGAACACATGCGACGACTTCCCTCCTAATCCTGATGGAAGCAGTATGACAAGTGCAGACTGGAAAGCAGCATGTAACCTGGTTTTCAACAGAGGGTCTCAAGTGGCGTTCTATGTTGATCATGGCGATTTTCATATGTTTTCAGCAGGTTTGAACTGGGGTCCACCAGCACCGGATAATTTCGGAGTTCCTGATTCAACCTTCAATGACGATGATGTAGTTGCGCTGGGAACCTTCGAGGATCACTGGCATCCTTTCATAATGATGCTTTGCTGCACGGCAGGAACCTTCAACCATACACAGTATGAGCACCAAACCATCAATGTTTACCCATGCTTGTGCTACGAACCCACAGACGGTCTTCCTCCATACGATTTTAAGTCGGATTGTCTTGCAGAAGATTTCATTCGAAATACAACTGGAGGTGCTATTGGAGTGTATGCCAGCAGTACGTCATCTGGAATTAAATACTACGGGCAAATAGGAAAAGGCATTCTGGAAAGTATCTACTACAGCGGGATAACAAGACAAGGTGATGCTATTGCTGCCGGCAGGTTATCTTGCCTGTTTTCGTTCTGGGATGGAAATAGTTTCTGTAAGGATCTTGGGCAGTTCAATCTTCTGGGGGATCCGGCAGTGGACCTTGGTGACAGAGTGAAATATCGAAACATGTGTGACCTGATAATATCTCCCAATGATTTGGAGAGGAATATTTATTCCACCAACCCCGTCGCAGGAAGCAGTGGAGTTATTGAGTTTTCTGTAACGGTTAGAAATGCAGGAGCGGTTGCTTCAGGGTCATTCGATGTGGATTTATCTGTGATGTGGAATGAAACAACATATCTTCTAACAGAAACATGTGCCGGTGGTCTTTCTGCAGGTGAAGAGCAGGAACTTCATTTCAGGTGGGGTATACCTGCTGGCTTTGAAGATAACGAAAGAGTGGAACTAACAGCAGAGGCTGATCCTAATGGAACCTGCCAGGATTCGTGGTTACCCAATAACTCCGCATCGTACAGCCTCAGCATCCTGGATACTTATCCCAATGAGAACAATTGGCCGGTTCAGCTGCCTTCATCAGTGAAATGTCCACCTTTGCTTGCTGACCTTGATGGGGATGGGGATCTTGAAATAGTAGCAATTTCCGGCATTGATATCATGGCTTTTTCACCGGAGACAGGAGAAACAATCTGGAGTACTGGTCCGTATTCCTTTACAAAGGGTGATGGGTTGGGAGGCTTTACTGTAGCAGCATCCGGCGATATCTGCGGAGACAGCGGAAATGAGATTGTTGTTGACACGGTGGAGGAACTTATAGTTCTTAGCGGAGCAGACGGTTCAGTTTTATACAGTTTCGAGCACGGTCTGCAGAAGGGAAACCTGTTGCGCGGGCCGCATGGTGTAACTCTGGCAGATGTTTTTCCTGAGAAAGGCAAGCTTGAAATTGCATTTATTTCTCCAGAGGAAACGAGTGATCCTCCTTCCCTGTTTGTTCTCACAGTTGATCGCGGTACTCTGCTCGTGCTGGATCAAGAGGTACTTCCCCAGTCCAGCAGTGCAGCTTACTCCAGAGAATGGATAACAGCAGCAAACATCAACGCTGATTCTTCAGATGAGCTGATGCTGTTATATTCATGGCACAAAAGCGGTTTAGGATACAGATCCGGTATATGGATATACGACCATGTTGATTTCTCGCAGCAGTCAGGTTTTACAGACAGCTATGAACAGCCTGAAACTGCTCATACAGCGGGAATTCATGCAATAGGCGATATTGCAGGGGCGGCAGATCAGATAGCCCTGTCAAGGCAGAGAACCGGCTCTAACGGGCAGGCCTGGGTTTTTGATGCAGATGATCTGTCTTCCCACCTTACCTGCTCCCAGCCTTCCAACCCGTCAAGCTACATCCAGTGCTGCGTTCTCGCCGACTGGAGATCCGATGTCACAGGCCTGGATAGAATTATTGCCCCGGCGGAGAACCAGTGTATGGCCTGGAATGAACAGCGAGCACTGCTTCCCGGCTGGAACATTACTTACGGGCTTCCCGCTTCATGTCGTGTTGTTCCAATGCCTGCACTGGCGAACCTTGTTTCAGAATCAGGTTTCCAGATTTCTGAAGTGATTGTCGGTACCAAAGACGGGTGGGTGAATGCGTTTGATGCTATTCACGAAGCAGTATATAGTCTTGGCTTCCCTTATCAGCTCCCCTCCGAGATTGTTGGTGGTTTTGTAGCAGCAGACGTTGACCTTGACGGTAAGCTTGAGCTTGTATTCGGCACCATGGACAACTATCTTCATGTATGGGAGCTTGGCAGTTGCCCTGTTGGTTATGCACCCTGGCCTCAGACGCAGCACGATGCCCGAAGAACAGGAGCCCTCCTGGAATAGGAGAAACAATGATCAGTCAAATCTTTCTGGCAGCTCTGGTTCTGTGGACCCATTCCCGTGGCTGGACTGATCCTGTTGAAGTTATTGATCACTGGGGTGGCGTACAGTACAAAGATGTATGTGTTACCCCCGGTGATCATATTCATCAGGCATGGTATCCTTATGAGAACGCCCCAAGAGTGGGTTACAACGCAGTTCTTGCCGATGGAACAAAGCTTGTGCCAGATCAGATGATATCAAATGATGTGATGGCCAGCTACCCTGAGATGGCTCTTCTCGGTGCAGACAGTGTTGTAATGGTCTGGCAGGAGGGCTATCACTTCTGGTTCCAGGTGCGTGATGGCGACGGGAGCATAGTTACACCCACAACAGAGTTTCCGGTACCTCCGTCATCCAGAGTCAGATACGATATGGACTGTGACTCACTGAAGAGAATACATCTTGTGTGCGCCCAGATCGAATCCACCAACAATGAGTTTGTATTGTACACAGTTCATGGTATTGACGGAACGCTACTGTTCGCAGATACACTGCCCGACAACAGCTACTATAATCCACACATTCATGTTGACGGTAACAGTGTGCACATCAAGTACGAGTCAGACAGCCCCTGGCGAACCATGTACATCCAGTATGATCTGGATGGTAACATCACTGTCGATCCTGTATTTCTGTTTGATGATGACAATCATACAGGTCATTTTGCGTCAATACAGACAGATGTTACTGGAGATCCATACATTCTTGTTTGGAAACAACCTCTTCCAGCTTCAATGCTTGCTCTTTACAAACTTGATAAAGAAACAGGTGATGTTCTTATAAATGGCAAAACAATCGGACAAGGTGTTGTCGGCTGTTCTATTGCAAATGATGTACCAACATTCCTGCCAATGCCCGGAGACACCAGTTTCTACGCGTCCTGGCTGCGGGGCTCACTGTTT
>CAZRXU010000041.1:7578-20655 GCA_964604135.1 uncultured bacterium
GACTACGACTGGGTCGGTCTTGAAGAAGAAACCTCAGCAGGTATACAGGCATTATTCCCTCTGCGTATATCCCGGAATCCATTTTCAGGAGCTGTTGAGTTCACCGGCTCAGGCAGTGAACTGAATATCTTCGATGTTTCCGGTAGGAAAGTAATCACTCTGAGTTCTTCGGAAGATCATTTCCTCTGGAACGGACTGTCTTCATCCGGTGCGGAAGCGCCTCCCGGTGCATACTTTGCCGTTCTTTCCGGTGGTGGGAAGCGGTCAGTTCTCAGGATAGTCAAACTTGAGTAGACTGTCTTTTCTTATGCATGGAATGCAAATACTATGCATATGGAGGTGTTAACATGAGAACTACTTTGAACTTGCCTGAAGAGTTACTGGCCGAAGCAATGCAGACAACCTGTATCAAGACGAAAACCAAGGTGATCATTACTGCACTGGAAGAGCTGATTCGCAAGTATACTATCTCTGGTTTGAAGCAGTACAAAGGTAAAATTGACCTGAATATTGACATGGACAGTGTCCGGAGTCGTAAATGAAGGTTTTGGTCGATTCTTCAGTCTGGATTGACTATTTCAGAGGTGGAGGCAACTCAGACAGGCTGGATTTCCTGATAGATGAAAACATTCTTGTTACCAACGATCTGATTCTGGCGGAACTGATCCCATTCTTGAGCATCAGGAATCAGTACAATCTGATCGACCTGCTGAATTTCGTTGAGTGGCTGGATTTGAAGATTAGTTGGGAACAGATCACAGACTTCCAGCACAGATGTCTGAAAACAGGGATAAACGGCATTGGTATACCCGACCTGATAATCGCGCAGAATGCACTTCAGAACCGCTGCGAGATCTATTCCCTCGATAACCACTTTGAGCTGATGAGAAAACCCCTGAAGCTTCTGCTGACTGAAAAGTAATCACAACAGACATTACTATGTTCTAGGTTTCTTTCTTTTGTTCCGGTACATAAGAGTGTCTGCCAGCCCCAGAACCTCATCTACTGACTCTTCCGCGTCAGGCGTCCAGAAAGCGTGACCCATTGAGGCGCTTATCTGTTCACCGCCTTCCATGTGCAGCGTGTGTGAGGATTTCATTGCAGCGTTGATACGCTCCTCTACCCGGTGGCAGTGATCTCTTGTCATTCTGGTGAGGATAATCAGAAATTCGTCCCCTCCGTATCTGAGAACCAGGTCAGTTTTTCTTAGAGCGTTTTCCAGAATACAGGCGACTTCGCGCAGCACTTTGTCGCCTGTCATGTGACCGTACCTGTCGTTAACCAGTTTGAAATCATCGATGTCGACCATGATAAAACCTATGGAAGAATCTAGCCTTCTGGCCCGAATCTCTTCCAGTTCAATAACCCTGTTGAAGTAGTTCCTGTTGTGTATACCTGTCAGCGGGTCATGAAGAGCCTGACTTATGAGCTGGTGCTGCAGGGCAACTCGTTTCAGTGCCTGCTGTGTGTAACCAAGCAGGAGTTCTGTCATTCGTTTGTCAATGCTTTCAAGAGCGTTTCCGTCTTTGGAAATAATTTGAAAAACAGCCCTGTTGCCAAGGCGAAAGCAAGCACCGGAATTCCCTGCCGGGCATCTGTTATCGGAGCTTTCCCGCAAGGTGAAGTACCACGGTTCAGTGGAGTTCATAGCCAGTTCGGCCATGCCGGAATTGCACTCTTGACTGCAGTTGTGCTGTTTTTTTCCTGCTGATGTAATTTGTTTCATCAGTGAACCATCTGCAATAAACACAGAACTGCATGCGCCATTTAATACCGACTGCCCAGCCTGAGAGCAGATACGGTAAACCTCGCCTTCAGAGCGGCATTTCTGCAATCTTCCTGCGAAGACATGCAGTTTTTCTATTCTCTCTCTGGCCATGGCAAAGTTTTCCCGATCTTTATCTGTCTCGGAGATATCAATGATGCATCCGGCGCAGAAGTTCTTCTCTTCGCCTGCAGTCAGGTATGACCTTCCGTGTTCCATTACCCAGAGAATTTTCCCTGATTTGCTTTTTATACGGTAGGTCACGCTGTAGTCGTTTCTGCTGGTAAGTGAATTGTTCAGCACTTCCAGAACCATGTTCAGATCTTCTTCCAGAATAATCGAACTGAAAGGTTTTGAGAGAAGTTCAACATTCGAATAGCCTGCAAAAGAAGCTGAATCCGGCGCTGTGAATTCCATTGTTCGAAGGGGGCTAACGTCGGCAAGAAAGATCATTCCGGATCTGGGCCCTGATGCCGGGCAGTTTCTAAATTCATTTCTTGCCGCAATATCGGCAATGGTTTGGGTATGTGATAACGGAGTTCTGTAGATTCGGTAAGATGTTTTCGTATTTGACTTTGTGGGAGTACAGACCAGAGAGACTTCAAGAGTTTTATTGTCTTTGCTTTTTCTTGACGTTCTCAGGTGAACAGTTCTGCCGCTATTCAGCATGGTATTTATATAGTCGGCTTCGGCTGCTATGGACTCCGGAACGAGCAGCCGTGCAATGTTCTTCCCATTCAGTTCTTTCTGGCTCCAGTTGAACTGGGAATGAAATGCGGTATTGACGCGAACAATATTCCCTGCCGGGTCTGAGTAGAGTGAGGGGTCAAAAGAGGTTTCGAAAGCATTTTCCAGAACTTTCAGGTCTTCGAAGTTGTCAGTGTTTCGTTGTTTTGAATTCAGAGATACCTGTTTGAACATATAGCAGATGAATTGTTCCCCGTTTTCGGCAGAAAGATTTGTTGTTACCTGAAAAACCCGCACAAGGCTGCCACTGCCTGTTTTCTTAAAGGTGGGAAGAGACACAGGTGTTCCTGATGCTGCAGTTTCAAGAATACATTCTGATTCGGAAAACAACTGGGCCGGGGTAAGCATCTGATCGAAATTCTGCCCGGAACAGTTTTTTTCGGATGTGTTGAACAGTTTTGCAAAGGCACTGTTGACCTTTACAATCTGCCCATTAGTCAGGCAGAGAGCCATTGCCCCTGTGGACACTTCCCACAACTTTTCCAGGTAGGAAGACACGGAATCAGTGTCCATTAAAGAGCCTCCTGACTGTTACAGGTTTCAGGTTAAACTGCTTTACACCTTTTGTTCCGTATTCCGGGGCATCGGGTTCCCCATACAGAAGCAGCCTGGTGTTGATAAGCCATGCACTGGGGCTTCTAGTAGCGCGGTTTGCTATGAAACCAGGCAATTCTAATGCCGGTTTTAAAGGCATTCTCTTAAAATTATAACGCTTTTCGGAAACTTCAGTGTCTCTAAGAAAGATACAACCCATCACGGAACCGCCGGTGCAGTCGCTGTTTGTTTTTACAGCAAGCGCTGCGAAGCATTTTGCCGCAGCCAGCTTTTCTCTGGAAAGAACTGCAGAGGGGTAAGAGCACACCAGAAAACGCGAACCGTCAGCCAGCATAATACTGTAACCTGAGTTGTTTGAAGAGTTGTCGCTTTGCCTTGCTCCAGGAGTTACAGGGTTCCTCCACGATGGAATCCTCTGCGCTTTAAGCCACCTTCGGGCCACCGATTCGCGGCACAGACTGCTCAGTACCTCCCGGTTGCCACCGGATTCTTTTATGAGTTTCAGCATCAGTCTTTTCTTCAACACAAATTGCCCCACGCGGTGTCCTCCCGTCAGGGTATTCAAGGAATATCAGTACAGCCCTGTGCCCGGTCAATGAGATTTGCATTTCTGCTGATTGTTGGCTAAATTAGCATTCACTTATAAGCTGGAGTTTATGTTTATAGTGTTTTAAAATTATTCCTGAAAAGGTGCAGTAATGAATAAGAAAACGCCACTTTACGAGAAACATGTTTCACTTGAAGCAACCATTCAACCCTTTGCCGGATACCTGATGCCCATCAAATATGGTGCCATAAAAAAAGAACATATGGCGGTGCGGGAAAGCGTTGGTGCTTTTGACCTGACCCATATGGGAGAGTTTCGTGTAACAGGTCCTGGTGCCACTGCGTTTCTGGACAGACTTCTTACCAACGATGCCGGTGTTGACAACGGGAAGGCATACTACTCTACCATGTGTTATCCCGATGGCGGAATTGTGGATGATCTGATCGTTTACAGAATTGGCGACCGGGAATATCTGATGGTTGTGAACGCAGCCAATCTCGACAAGGATTGGGCATGGGTACAGAGCCATCTTCAAGGCTTTGACATCAAAGTTGTTAACGAGAGTGATGAAACAGCTCTGGTGGCTATTCAGGGTCCGAAGGCGCAGGAAGTCTGTGCAAAGCTTACAGATTCAGATCTGGGCAGTATTGGTTACTACGAGCACACAACAGGCAAGTTTGCCGATGTGGATGCTCTTATTGCCAGAACCGGGTACACAGGTGAAGACGGGTTTGAGATTTACATGAAGTACCCGGATGCCGTAACTGTATGGGATTCTGTTATGGACGCAGGAAAAGAATTCGGAATTATTCCTGTGGGCCTGGGTGCCAGAGATACACTTCGTCTTGAGGTGGGGTATCCGTTGTACGGCAATGACATTGATCACAGCACCACGCCTATTGAAGCAAAGCTCGGCTGGGTTGTGAAGCTGAAGACCGACAAGCCGTTTATTGCCCGGGAGGTTCTGGAACAGCAAAAAGCTGAGAAACCGGGAAGGTATCTGGTTGGTATGGAAGTTACCGGCAGGGGAATTCCCAGGCATGGAACTCCTCTTTACAGTGGAGACAGGAAGGTAGGAATTGTAACCAGCGGTACAATTGCTCCTGCCCTGGGAAAAGCCGTTTGTCTTGGATACGTAGAGCGAGGTTTCCAGAAAAGGGGAAGCGAGCTTGAGGCTGAGGTAAGGGGCAAACGCATTTCTGTAAAGGTTACAAAAATACCTTTTTATACAGAAGGCAGCAGAAAATAAACACAGTATAAATTAATGGATTAACACGAAAAAGGAGAAGCATAATGAGTAATATTCCTGAGAATATACGCTATACAGAGACTCACGAATGGGTTCGCAAAGATGGAGACAGGTATCTGGTTGGGCTTACAGATCATGCTCAGCATGAGATGGGCGAGATTGTTATGGCAGAGCTTCCGGAAATTGGTGCCGAGGCAACAAAGGGAGATGCCATGGGCGGTCTTGAAGCAGTAAAAACCGCTGAAGATTTTTACTCTCCACTTGATGGAGAAGTGGTTGCCGTTAACGAAGAGCTGGAGGCGAACCCTTCACTTATCAACGAGGAACCCTTTGACGGTGGCTGGTTGTTTGCTGTCAAAGCATCCGATGAATCCCAGTTTGACAGCCTTCTTACGGCGGAAGAGTACAAGATTCACATAGGAGAGTAAATCCATGAGCACATACATTCCCAACGGGAAAGCTCAACGGAAACAGATGCTCGATGTAATAGGAGTGGAGAAATTTGAGGATCTCCTCAGCCCAATTCCAGAGGGCGTTCGTTTGAACGGCGAGCTTGATCTGCCGGATCCTGTCAGCGAGCTTGAGTTGGTAAAAGAGTTCAAGGAATTAGCAGCCGGGAACAGTTCGGCAGACTTGATTTGTTTCCGGGGAGCAGGAGCCTACGACCATTTCATTCCTTCTGCCATAGACAATATTCTGACCAGAAGCGAGTTTTTTACAGCGTATACTCCCTACCAGGCCGAGGTAAGCCAGGGTACACTGCAGGCGATCTTCGAGTACCAGACCATGATCGCAAGGCTAACAGGATGTGATGCTGCAAACGCCTGTATGTACGATGGAGCATCTGCAACGGCAGAGGCTGCTCTTATGGCAATAAGGGCCACGAAGAAAAAGAGAGTTCTTGTGTCCGGTGCCCTGAATCCCAGAACAATTGATGTAATGCACACCTATATAGACAACGGTGATTTTGAAATCAACGAAGTTCCATTCGGGGTAGACGGTCTTATGGATATTGAAGCAGCCAGACAGCTTGCTGACGGAGGTGTTGCCGCCCTTGTTCTTCAGTATCCCAATTTCTTCGGCTCTATAGAGGATGTTCAGGCAGCAGCCGACCTTGTACATGAGTTCAAGGGGCTTCTTGTTGTTACTGCCGATCCCATAGCTCTGGGTGTTATTGAGGCCCCGGGCCAGCTGGGAGCAGACATTGTTGTTGGTGAGGGGCAGCCTATGGGTATAGCCATGAGTTACGGTGGACCATACGTTGGCTTCATGGCTGCCAGCACAAAACTTCTTCGTAAAATGCCTGGAAGGATTGTGGGAAGAACTGAAGACAGAGCCGGTAATACCGGTTACGTGCTCACCCTCCAGACCCGTGAGCAGCACATCAGAAGATCAAAAGCAACCAGCAACATCTGTTCTAACCAGGCACTTATGGCTTTGGCCAATGCTATTTACCTTACTCTCACCGGGGAAGAAGGGTTTACCGCTGTTGCAGAGCAGTGCTGGCACAAATCTCATTATATGAATGAAAAACTGCTGAGTATGCACGGAGTTACTGCAGTTTTCGATGCGCCGTTCTGCAGAGAGTTTGTTGTGAACCTTCCGGTTTCCGCCGAAGAGGCCTCGGTAGCTCTTGAAGACAGGGGATACCTTGCCGGGCTTCCTATACCCGGTCTGGGAGAAGGGGCTATGATGCTTACGGTTACGGAAAAAAGAACCAGAGAAGAGATAAACGGCTTCATTGATGCTCTGGATGAGTTTATTAAGGGGGTACAGTGATGGAAAAGACCATATTTCAGTACAGCTACCCCGGTCGCACAGGTATAACTCTTCCGATTCTTGATGTACCGGAAACTGTGATTCCAGGCAAGTTCGCAAGGAAGCATCCGGTGGGTCTTCCGCAGGTTACAGAAGGGCAGGCAATGCGTCATTTCGTACGCCTTTCCACAATGAACTTCAACATTGAAAAAGGTCTGTACCCTCTTGGTTCCTGTACCATGAAGTACAACCCCAGGCTGCATGAATACCTGGCAAGAATTGAAAGGCTGGCTGTTGTTCACCCTCTCTCATCAGATTCATCGGTGCAGGGTACTCTGCAGATAATGCATGAACTGGGAGAATCACTGTGTGAAATTACCGGGTTTGATGCTGTAACTCTGCAGCCGGCAGCCGGGGCTCAGGGTGAGTTTACAGGTGTGATGCTTATCAAGAAGTGGCAGAATGAGCGGGGGCAGGAACACCGTAATGAGGTTCTTATGCCAGATTCTTCCCACGGAACCAACCCTGCTACAAGCACCCTTGCCGGGCTGAAGGTTGTTAATGTAAAATCGGACGAGCACGGAAGAGTGGACGTTGAAGATCTGCGCTCTAAGGTGGGCGAAAACACCTGCGCTTTCATGCTGACCAACCCCAATACTCTGGGTATTTTTGAGAGCAATATCGAAGAGATCACAGAGATTGTTCACAATGCCGGTGGGTTGAATTACATGGACGGTGCCAACATGAACGCTCTGCTGGGCATTGCCAGGCCGGGCGATATGGGTTTTGATGTATGCCATCTGAACCTTCATAAAACCTTCAGTACTCCCCACGGCGGTGGCGGGCCAGGTTCAGGCGCAGTGTGCTGCACTGAAACTCTTGGCTCTTTCCTTCCAGCATCGACAGTGGAAAAAACACAGGACGGATATGTGCTTAACAATGGCGGGGGAAAATCAATAGGGCGGTTGATGGCTTTTCACGGAAACGTGGGAGTTCTTTACAAAGCCTATGCGTACATCAGAACGCTTGGGGCCCGGGGACTCCGGGAAGTGTCTGAAGTAGCCTTAATCAATGCCAACTACATGAAGGCAAAGATCAAAGAGTACTACGAAGTACCCAATGATGACGGCCCGTGTATGCACGAGTTTGTTGCCAGCGGAGCTGAAATGGCGAAGAAAGGTGTAAAAACCCTTGACATCGCCAAGCGTCTTCTGGATTACGGTTTTCATGCTCCCACAATCTACTTCCCTCTTATTGTCAAGGAAGCTCTTATGATAGAGCCCACAGAGACTGAAAGTCTGGAGAGTATTGACACATTTATCGATGCAATGATAGCAATTGCAGGAGAAATAGAAGAGAAACCCCATCTCGTTACCGACGCTCCGGTGAACACGCCGGTTCTGCGACTTGACGAGGTTAAGGCGGTTAAAGACCTGTGTCTGGTGGAGCCTGTTGAACTCTGATATTGAAACAAGTGAATTTACCGGGCAGGAAACCCTCGAGTGGGTTTCTTTCCCCATGAGAGAACGCCCGAAAGCAACGGTTGCACTGGTTGTGATAATGCTGGTATCTTCTTTTGCGGCTTCTGTTATGATGGAAAATGTATGGTGGGGGGTAATAGGGCTTGCCCTTCTGTTCCTTTCCATGTGGAATTACTTCCTGCCGGTGCAGTTTGTAATGGATTCAAAGGGTGTTAGAAAGAGATCTCCGTTTGGTACGGAGGTTAGGAAGTGGGAAGAGGTAAGAAGCATTGTTCCGGATGCTAACGGAGTTTTGCTGAGCCCTTTCAAGGAACCCACAAGGCTGGCAAAGTTCCGGGGTTTAAGCGTGCAGTATTCCGGAAACAGGGAGGAAGTGCTTGAATTTATTCGGGCCAGGATTAGATCCTGAAGATTATGTGTCTGATACACCGGAGGAATGTGACGATCTGGCCAGGCGTATTGCGCACAAGATCGTTGAGCGGGATCTGACAGTTCCGGCAATCATTTTTCTGGAGTCAATAAAGCCGGTATCATTTCTGGGAAGTCAGATGCTGGTGTTCGCAAATCCTGTGATTTCTCTTCTGGTTCAGTCGGGAGATTACTACAGGTTTGTACGGATGATTGAAGACCGGGAGAACGTAGAGAAACTTACAGTTGCAATAGAAGAAGAAAACGCACTGGTTTCCGAACAGAGGCGGAAAGAAAAGCTTGAAAGACGAAAGAACCGCAAAGGTTTCTTCAGAAGTTTGTTCCGCAGAAACAAGAATCATTCGGGAGCCTAACAAGTGAAGGGAGATGCAGTGGCCGCTGAAAGAATGCAAACTATTTTAGCCACCGACTGCGGTAGTACCACAACCAAATCCATACTCATTGAGTACAGCGAGGAAGCTGGTCGCTATCGTCTCGCCCGCCGAGGGGAAGCTCCGACAACAGTTGAGGCCCCTGCGGAGGATGTAACCAAAGGTGTTCTTAACGCAGTTGGAGAGATTGAAGACCTTGAAGGACGCCATTTTCTTAAAGACGACGGAAGCGGAGTTCATGTGAGGGAAGGCGCAGGCGACGGAGTTGATCTTTATGTTTCAACCTCTTCCGCCGGAGGCGGGCTTCAGATGACCGTTGCAGGTGTTGTTAAATCAATGACAGGCGAAAGTGCCCAGAGGGCTGCTCTTGGTGCCGGTGCTATTGTTATGGACATTGTAGCTTCCAACGACAGAAGGCTTCCGCACGAGAAGGTAGAGGATATCAGGCGGCTTCGCCCGGACATGATTCTTCTGTCTGGTGGTATCGATGGCGGAACGATTGATCATGTTGTTGAGCTGGCCGAAATTATCCGTGCAGCAGATCCCAAGCCAAGGTTTGGTGTGGGATTTAAACTGCCGGTTATTTTTGCCGGAAACAAAGATGCTGCCGGTGCTGTGAAGGAAGAACTGGGATCCACAGTGGAGCTTAAGATAGTGGATAATCTGCGCCCTGTTCTTGAGCGGGAAAACCTGGGTCCTGCCAGAGACCTTATTCACGAGCTGTTTATGGAGCATGTGATGGCTCAGGCTCCAGGATACGCTCACCTTATGGAGTGGACCGGTCGGTTTGAAGACGGCAAGTGGAAGAATGTTCCCATCATGCCAACACCGGGTGCCGTAGGCAAACTCATCGAAAGGGTTGCAAAGATGGAAAACATCCATGTTATGGGTGTTGATATCGGTGGTGCAACAACAGATGTTTTCAGCGTGTTTGACAGCAGCGGAGAGCCGGTTTTCAACCGTACTGTAAGTGCCAACCTGGGAATGAGCTACTCTATCAGTAATGTTCTTGCCAGTGCCGGTATGGACAGTGTAATGCGCTGGGTCCCGTTCCATGTTGACGAAGCTGATCTCCGCAACAGAATAAGAAACAAGATGATACGGCCCACCACCATTCCTCAGGAACTGGAAGAATTGATTATTGAGCAGGCCATAGCCAGGGAAGCTCTCAGGCTGGCCCTTGTTCAGCACAAGGAGCTTGCAACAGGTCTTAAGGGTGTTGCCCAGGAGAGAACAATAGGTGACGCGTTCGAGCAGAGCCAGACAGGCGCTACTCTTGTTAACATGATGGATCTTGATCTTCTTATAGGTTCAGGTGGTGTTCTTAGCCACGCGCCCAGACGAAGCCAGACTGCCATGATGCTTATAGACAGTTTCCTGCCCGAGGGTGTAACAATGCTTGCAGTTGATTCTATATTCATGATGCCGCACCTGGGTGTGCTCAGTGAAGTTCATCCCCAGGCGGCTGTTGAGGTGTTTAACAACGACTGTCTTATTAAACTCGGTCCCTGCATTGCCCCGTCCGGTTCTTTCAAGAAGGCTGATCACCTGGCTGTGGTTAAGCTAGTGATGCCTGATGGAAAAACAGTGGAAGAGAAGATAATTCCGGGAGAGATGAAGCTGATACCCTTGGGAGTAGGAGAAAAAGCCACTGCGGTAATTACCCCGGTAAAGGGGCTTGATGTTGGCAACGGTCCCGGCGAAGAATGGGAAGGCACTATTGAGGGTGGAATAGTAGGTATCGTTCTCGACGGAAGAGGAAGGCATCCTTTCAACCTTCCAGAGGATGACGCGAAACGGGTACAGATGCTCCAGACCTGGTCGCAGACACTGAATTGTTATCCGGAGCGCTTCCTTACAATGGGAGGTGGTGAATAATGGCTTTTGCATACACACCGGGGTTGAGGGTAGCAGATGTTGCAGATATCTCAAAGGTACGAAGACTTCCCCTTAAGGGAGAGGTTCTTGCTGCCGTGGGAGACTCCATAGAAGCAGACACCATTGTTGCCCGCACAGAACTTCCAGGCAATGTAAAGATGTTCAACATAGCTAACCTGCTTGGTGTTCCACCGTCTGATATACCTGAACTGCTGCTTAAGAAAGAAGGAGAGGTAATCAGTGCCGATGAACCTCTTGCTCAGAGCAAAGGGCTGTTCGGAAAATACTTCAAGAACACGGTAAAAAGCCCCATCGACGGAGTGTTTGAGAGCTTCAATGAGATAACCGGCCAGGCTGTTCTCCGCGAGCCTCCGATTCCAGTGGAGATAGACGGTTATGTAAAGGGCAAAGTTACAGAAGTTCTGCCGGGAGAGGGTGTAGTTGTTCAGACACACTGCACTTTTGTTCAGGGTATTTTCGGCATTGGCGGCGAGGTTCGCGGAGAGTTGAAAGCGGTTTGCTCTGCTCCTGATGAAGAGGTTACAGCCGATAAAATTACTCCGGACTGCAAAGGCAAGATCGTTATAGGTGGAAACTACATAAGCCACAGCGTTTTGAAGAAAGCAATTACTACCGGAGTGAAAGCGGTTGTTGTAGGCGGTTTCGATGACAAAGACCTGAAGGATCTTCTTGGATTTGATCTTGGTGTTGCCATTACAGGCCACGAGAAACTTGGTATCACTCTGATTCTTACAGAAGGATTCGGTAAAATGACCATGGCATCCGGCACCTTCGAGCTGCTTAAGCTTCGCGAAGGCATGGTGGCCAGTGTGAACGGAGCAACTCAGATCCGTGCGGGAGTTATGCGTCCTGAAATTGTGGTTCCTCTTCCGGCAGAAGCAGCAAGTGGAACAACCAGCACAAAGCAGGCTGGTGCCATGGATATTGGCAGTTCCATCCGCTGTATCAGGTCTCCTTACTTCGGAATGATAGGCATAGTTGCAGCACTTCCCCCTGAGCTTCAGGTAGTTGATTCAGAAGCTAAGGTAAGAGTTCTTGAGGTCGAGTTTCCGGATGGTAAAAAGTATACAGTGCCAAGAGCCAATGTAGAGCTCATTGAGGGCTGATTTACTTTCGTTATGCATGGGGGCGCGGAAGCGCCCCCATTTTGTTATTCTCGATACAAGGCAGTACTCTGTATACCCTATGCTTTCGCATCCTGCTTGCTCTCCTGAGCCCCAGCTTCGTTACCGGTTTAATTACATAGCGGTGCTATGCGCATAAACCAGTGCCTTGCTGGAGTTCAGAATACCGGCGCATCATATCGGAATATTAGGGCGTACAGAGCACTAGCTGCAATGCCACACTCAAAACAGGGTCATTTACAAAGCAGAACCTTCTCAGTGATAGCCGAACTCTTGAAAACGATACACGGGAAGGTTTGCCTTCCCGTGATTTTCCCAGTAGGAAAATCCGTGTTCAAGCAGCAGAGCAAGTATCTCTTTGTGCGAATCGTGAACTATTACCTCAAGGTAGTCAAGTCTTTTCTTCTCTGCCAAAACAAAAATTCCGCTGATAAATCCGTCCATGTCGTTGAGTGATGAAGCCAGCGGTGATATTTCCTGACCGCGGTTTGCAGCAAGGAATCTCGCCCCGGACTCTGCCTGCCAGAATCCTGCATTGTTTTTCATCCAGCGGACCGAACCCTTGTTTCTGTGGCCGATGTACTTCCACCCGCACGGGGCATGGTGGGGATAGATGGAGAAATCTGCTGTTTTCGGAGAGACCTTCCTTAGCTTCGTGGCTGTATCAGGCAGCGAAGGATTTTCCATGGAAACAACATGAAACATCTCAGAGACCTGAAAGCCTTGTTTCTCTGCCATGGATATGCTTTCGACATTGTTGATATATGTCGAGAACTCTATGGCTTTGAACTCTCCCTTTTTGTGTTTTGTAACTGCCGTCTGAAGAATACTGTCAGACAGAGCTCTGCCGTAGCCTTTTCCCTTGAAGTCTGTGTGAACCCTCAGACCTTCAAGCCAGGCAACATCCCCAGGCATGGAAGATAGTTTTCCGCAGGCTACCACTCTGCCGTCTACCTCACCTACAAAAAAACCGTCTTCTTCTACCCACGCATGAGAGACATTCTCAAGATAGTCATCCCCGTCCCAAGTGGTTTTCGAAATTGCAGAAAGATCGCTCAGGTCACCGGCATCTGCTTTTCTGATCAGCAGTTTCTTTTTCATATCAACTCCGTTTTTGGCATATCAAGAAAGACAGTACTTACAGTCCAATAT
>CAZRXU010000042.1:0-20290 GCA_964604135.1 uncultured bacterium
TACCGTTGTAGCGCCCTATTTCCATGTCCCGGAGCATTCCAATACCGCAGAGTATGGCCGCCGATTGAATGTCTTTCTTCGCGCACCATGTGGAGAGACTTCCCATGAAGTCTTCCCCTTTATCAAACCGGAGAACAACGATACCGTTCTCTGTTTTCAACTCTTTCACTGTATTGCCTTTCTTTCCTTGTCTCAGTGGACAACAACGAGGCGATTTTTCAAAACATCACCTGTTGAAGTGGTGAGTCTTACAAAATAGATTCCTGCAGGATTGTGTTTCGCCTGCCAGCTGAACACACCCCGAGAACCTTCCAGAGACCGGCGTGAAACGGTTCTGCCTGCCAGATCAACAATGGAAATTTCACCGGTTGTTGACTGGGGCAGAGACCAGTTGACAGAAAGATTACCAACGACCGGATTGGCTGAGCTTAGAGAAAGAGAAGGCAATGCTGCCTGACTCTCTTCGCCAATACCCATGTTTTCCACAGTATGCATTCCTGTAAGAAGCACCTTGTCTCTTGCCCATACGGTGAGCCTTGCTTCATTTGGAACTGCATGTAACGGTTCTGTCCATGTAAGAGTCACGCTGCCCGACGCATCTGTAATGCCTACGGCGTAGGTTACCGGGTTGTCCCAGTCTCCCTGAAGCAGACAGACTCTTGCATTCTCCAGCGGTGATCCACCTGAAGAAACTGAAACTGTGAGGTTCTGATCTCCTTCGCACAGCACAATACTCTGTATTTCCATTTCCTCCGGAACAGTAGTGTACATGGGCAACTCCGGATCTCCGAAAAGTGTGTTGCTCTTTGCTATCCAGTCGTAGTGGGTGTCTGAAGGAATGAGTGCAACAAAGTCATCCTTTGCCATCATGTATGCAGTGCCGAGATGGTACATATTGTCAACAAAGAAGTTTGCGAAGAATTCCTGATCAACCAGTTCACTCCACTGGTTGCCGGGCTCCGCAGGCTCTCCCCATCCAAACCTTGTGTTCATTATGCAGAAGCCACCGCCTTCGGGGGATCTTATCCATGCTTCTGCAAGGCATGTGCCGGTATCAAATGAACCTGACATACACGCAATGGTGTTCCAGATTGTTGGTCGGCCATTCTGTGTGACGTTGGTTAATCCCATAAACACTGATGTATCCAGAGACCCTACACCGATTGAAACAGAACCACTACTGCCGTGACCTGCATGGTTAACAAATTGCATTCCTTTGTTAAGCATGGCAATTGTGGCATCATAGCTCTGCGTGCCTGTGTCCTGATAGAGTTTGGTTATCGTCCAGGCTGAGGGAGTATAAAGAGTATCAACTTTTTCCTTGCCGGCAGAACCCGGGCAGTGTGGGCTGCTCCATAGAATCTCTGTTGTGAATCCCATGGATGTGTACCAGTCCGGCGTGTCAGGAGTATCCTCCCACATCAGAACCTTGTTAACAAAGACCCCGGCTTCCGACACTGTTTCCACAGAGGCTCTTCCAAGGATGTAATCCGGGTGGTAATCCATGTTGTCCTGGCCATTCAGCTCTCCCCATGTTCCATCACCGTCGAGATCCCATGCATCAACGCCTGGTGCTGTATCATTCATGTCCTGATAGTAGAGATCTGATGCAGGGGAGCCTGTGTAGCCCTCTGCTGTGGCGTAGCAGTTTCTGTGTGGAACGCCGGGAGTATCACCAGCAAGAAGAATGTAGGTTGGAGGAGAGTTCCGATAGATATCGGCCAGGAAGAACCTGAGCTTCTGCGCGTTGTCCACGCCTGTATAGTTGCCGGTAATGTATGACATGTTAACTATTTTTGCAGGAATACCCTTCTGTGTTTTCAGCTCTGCAAGAGGCTCAAAAGCAGAGGCAATTGCATCATCTGCTATTATCAGATACTCTCCCCATGGAAGCGCGTCTGATCGATTGCATGAAACCACGGGAATATCAGAAGGATTTACTACCGATGCCGCTACCACCTGCCTGGCGACTGCGGCACCTGTTTCCCCCCTTACCGGTATACTGCTGCCTGCGTCTCCAGTATGGTAGAACAACTGAAGCTGCACGCTCCCTGCCCAGTACAGATCACGCGTGTCCGGGTTCCATGACAACGGTGTTAAGACAATATCAGCTACAGGGTACCCCATAAGTGTGCCCTGACCGACAAGCTTTGCAGATACATTTACAGCTGTGGAGTATGCTTCAGGGTTGGCCGGTGTAACATGGAATTCGCCCGGCCTTGAAATGGGCACTCCGGCCTGTGCCGGCATTGGATTGCAGTTGTAGGAGACAGGAAATGTATTTGAGTTCACAATTACAACACTGTCTGCAACGGCACCTTCCGGAAGTACAGCTGTAAGAGGAACCTGTGGAAACAGTGGTTCACCGGGGTGTCCGGCTGAGGGCACTCCAGCCACTGTTACCCGGTCTCCCAGAGAAGTTTGCAGTATTTCGGGGGCACTTTCAGCCGACCAGCTGAGGTTAAGAACACCTCCGGTAAGAACAAATGCAAGAACAGCCTGAATCATATTAAACCTCCATGAAAACTACCAGTGAGTTTCTTCCGATTGAGTGCTCTAAGAGAACTTTCATAATTATTGTGAGTGGAACCGCAAGAAAGATACCTAGCAGGCCCCAGATATAACCCCAGACAATCACACACAGCAGAATTGTTACTTTTCCGATGGGAAGCACATCGCCAAAGTAATTGGGCTCTATTACGTTTGAAACAATGTTATTGATAATAAGAACTACTGCGGCAGCTATCACCCCCTGTTGTATACCGTGTACAGACATTACATAAAGGGCTATCATTACACCGGCTGCAAGTGAACCGAAAAACGGTATGAAGTTGAAAACCATGGCAGTAGTTCCCCATATTATTGCTTCATCCGGCTGGAAACCCATTACTATCAATGCCACTCCGATAAGCAGCCCGGTAAGAGCACTTGTTACCAGCTTCGCAAGAAGGTACTTCCTGGGAACCCGTTCAACTCCGCTGATAAGCTCCTGATACCGCTGGTGAGCAGCAGCATCCATCTTCTTGATTTTCCTGGAAAATATGCTTCTGCCATTTACCATGAACACAGTTAGCATTACTATTATTACAGTGTTGAACAGCGCACTGGATACCGACCCGACAAACCCTGCTGCAGTTGGAGCAATGGAACTGAGAGAAAAGGAAGAGTCTTCCACAACTGCCCGCGGTGCTTTACCGTCGGTCTCGGTGCTGTCTGCCTGAAGCGGCACCTGCTCCAGATCATTCATACCCATGCGACTGTAGATGTCTGGTATCCATTCCGACTGTGCCTTTTCCACGAAATCAAAAACCGGAGTTACAACATTGCTCACCATGTCGTCTTTGCGGCTTACCATCATGCTCATTGTTCCGTAGATAAGGAAAAAGAAAACAGACGCTATGGCGAGTGCCATAACCAGAACAAGAGCTGAGCCTATCACATCGGCCAGCCCTGACTGGCGTTTATCACTTCTTCTGCGATACTTTCTGAACACTCTTCTCAGAAGATTGTCTACCCAGTGCGTGGTGTGCTTTACAGTTGGAGAAATAAGAAGAGCGAAGAAACCAGCAATTGCGATCTTGACAAATATGGGAGCACCCAGTTTCATAATCACGGCAATTATGAGTACAGCAACTGTGCTGAGAGATATTTTGAACAGGTCAACCCTTTTCTCTGTCATAATTCGGCTCCGTACACTTCCGGCCTCCTGTCATCAAGGCATGAAATCCGGGATCTGACCCTGTCAACTTCATCCATCTGAACATCAAAGTCTCTTACATATTCATCTACATCGATCCACTCCAGCATTTTACCTGCAGGCGAAGCAATTCCACCGCCGCCTCTGAACCTCACTCCCAGGTGATCACCACCGATGTTGCAGCCGACAAAGAAAATCTGAGCCTCCCCTGCCCTGGCTCTGATAAAGCTTCTGAACAACTCCAGCCTGGGCTGGGGCCACTGTGCAGGAAGAAAGACAATTCTGGCACCGCCAAGCGCGTGCAGACGAAACAATTCCGGGAATCTCAGATCGTAACACACTGAAGCGCCTGCAGTGATGCCGTTTATTTTGAAAGTCCCAGAAGGAACACCTGCTGTAAACACTGTGTCCTCTCCCATATTCTTAAACAGATGAACCTTCTGTGTGGTATGAATCAGGTTTCCTGCCCCGTCCCACACAGGCAGCATATTCACCGTTCCCCTGTCTGTTCTTACTGGAAATGTTCCCCCCACAACAGATACTCCTGTTTCTGAAGCGGCCTGTGCAAGGGGACTGTTTTTCAGGTCTTCAATGGAAATTGCAGCGTCAGATATTCTGTCAAGCACGTAACCGATGGAGAACAGTTCCGGCAGAACAACAATATCAGGCAGAGGAGAAAGAGTCACAGCACTGACGGCACTGCTGATACAACGGTTCCAGTTTTCTGCCACAGGCAGCTCTGCGAGTCTTACAATCATTCCACAGTCTCCATTCTTCCATTGGCCAAATATAGGTATTGTCACGGCTTTTCGCATTATGCTCTCTGGATTGTATAATTCCCGTGTGTGGACAGAAATTTTTTTTATAAACTGGTATTCTGAAAGGTAGAAGAATGAGTGCTATAAGCAAGAGGTGCACAGATATGCAGGCCTCCCCCATAAGGAAACTTGTTCCGTATGCAAATGCAGCAAAGGCAGCTGGAACTTCTGTTTATCACCTGAATATTGGACAGCCGGACATTCCCACCCCCGAAGGCTACTGGAATGCACTGAAAAAAAGTATGCCTGAGGTGCTCGCCTACGGTCCCAGTCAGGGCCTTCCAGTGCTTCGAAAAGCCATTGCAACCTACTACTCCAGGTCTGGCATCAGCATTGATGAAGATGATGTGATAATTACCACAGGCGGCTCTGAGGCAGTGTACTTCGCATTCATGGCCACCTGTGACCACGGTGATGAAGTTATCTGTTTTGAACCTTTTTACACAAACTACAATGGATTTGCTTCCATGGCCGGCGTAAATCTGGTACCCGTTACCAGCAGCGTTGAAAATGGATTTCATCTCCCGGATACAAAAGAGATCGAATCAAAGATAACTGAGAAGACAAGGGCTATTCTGATCTGCAGCCCCAACAACCCTACGGGAACAGTTCTTTCACCTGAAGAACTCCAAACACTCTCAGCAATAGTCAGTAAACACGATCTGTACCTTCTTTCCGACGAGGTCTACCGTGATTTTGTTTTCGACGGCGGATCCCATCTGTCCACACTGGAACTGCTTGGTATTGAAGACCGTGTTATAGTGATGGATTCCATAAGCAAGAGATTCAGCTCGTGCGGTGCAAGGCTTGGAAACCTGATAAGCCGAAACAAAGCAGTTCTTGACGCAGTTCTGAAGCTCGGTCAGGCTAGGCTGTGCCCCCCTACACTGGCTCAGTACGGGGCTGCCTGGATCTACCACCACCTTTCAGAAGACTATTACGGTAGTCTACTGAAAACATACCAGAACAGAAGAGACGTTCTTATGGAAGAACTTGCGGATGTAGAAGGGATCTTCTTCCTGAAACCCGAAGGAGCGTTCTACGCAACCATCAAACTTCCGGTGAAAGACGCAGAAAAATTCGCTCTGTGGATGCTTACCGACTTCCAATACAATGGAGAAACGACAATGGTTTCACCCGCAGCAGGCTTCTATGCAACTCCCGGCCTTGGCGTTGATCAGATCAGAATCGCTTATGTGCTTTCAGACGAAAGGATGAGAAGGGCTCTGAAAATACTGAAGGAAGGGTTGAAAGTGTACCTGAATACAGTTGAATAAACCAATTGTTTTACATTGAATGGAGGTAGCTGTGATAGTAAGAAAAATGTCTGAACAGACCCCTGCTGACAATCCCCACGGTGTTGATGTGAGAAGGGCATACGACAGTAAGTACGCCCTTTCCAGTGTTATTACCATGAAGCCCGGAGAGAAACTCATCCGTCACATAACCCCTGTTGATGTGTTCTTCTATGTGCTCGAAGGTTCCGGCACAGTTGAAGTGGGAGAAGAAAGGAAGCCGGTTTCCGCAGACACGGTTATTGAAAGCCCCAGTGGTATTCCACACTGCTGGTACAATGAGAGCAAAGAAAACCTGCGGGTTCTTGTAGTGAAAGTTCCCAGACCTACGGCAAAGACTCAGCTGTTGTAGAGACGGAAATCTTCTCGCGACGCCAGTGATCCAGCATCACATACAGCACAGGGAGAACTACAAGTGTCAGTGGAGTAGCCACAAGCATTCCCCCTATAACGGTTCGTGCCATGGGAGCCCAAAGTGCAGCACTGCTGGAACCGCCCATAGACAGAGGAACAAGGGCAAGAATTGTGGTGCTTGCAGTCATAAGAATGGGTTTCAGCCTTACCCTTCCAGCCCGAACGATGGCCTCAACTGCTGTTATTCCTGTTTTTCTTCTGAGACCGTTGGCAAAGTCTACCAGCACAATACCGTTGTTCACCACTATACCTATAAGCATGAGAATACCAACAAGCGAAGTCATACCCATTGTGGTTCCAGTTACTAAGAGCATCCAAACCACACCTATTAAAGCAAGAGGTATCTCAAATATCAGCAGAAACGGTTCCAGCAGTGACTCGAACTGAGCTGCCATTACCATATAAACAAGAACAATGGCAACAAGAATAGCCAGACCCATGCTTCCGAAAGACTTCTTCTGGTCGGTAACATCACCGGTAATTTCCCACCTCGCACCACCTGTTTCCAATGTATCCATCATGGCTTCCACATCAGCCGCCACAGCACCAAGAGGTCTTCCGTCAAGCCGACAGAACACACTTACAACACGGCTTCTGTCTAACCGGCCAATCTTGTTCGGGGCAAGCGTAGTGGTAAAAGTTCCCCAGTAGTCAAGAGGAGCTCCGTTTGCCGTGAGACCGGCAACAGCCTCACGGGAAGAACGATATCTTTCAGCGTATCTGAGGTTTACGTCTACATCAACACCGTTGTCGTTCATGGTAGTAACACTCATACCCAGCATTCCCAGGGTTACCTCCGAAGCAAGCCGTGCTCTTGAATATCCCCTGACAGAAAGAACCTCGTCATCCGGGATGTAATCTATCTGAGTGAACCAGTCTTCAAGAGACGAAACTTCTCCCACTGTTCCCGGAATTCTGCCAAGATTATCTCTAACAAGATCGCCGAGAACTCTAAGTGAATCCAGATCGGAACCAAACAGATTCACCTGTATTGGAAACTCATTCCCGATTGGGGCTCCTGTTTTTACTGCATACCTGATACCGGGCGTACCGGCAAGGATGGTTCTCATTGACGATGCGTAACTGTCGACAGAAGTGGTTCTGTCTTCCTCCGATACAAGATAGAACGACATGACAATTCTGCATGTGGCATCCGAACCGAACATCGCGCCCATACCTTCCGCCTTCCCCACATCAACAACAAGATGGCTGAGGTCACCTGGCTGAAACATCGCAGAGAGGGAATCCTCCATGGCCCTGGCAAAACTGTCTGTTCTGGCCAGATTCGTTCCCGTTGGCAGGCTTATGTTTACATCAATAACTCCCTCCTGTATGTCCGGCAGGAAAGATGTTGGAACAAAGCGAAACATGAACATAGAGACGAAGAACAGAACAACAACGGGAACCATTGATTTTACCTTATGGGCAGTGCTGTAGACAAGCAGTTTTTCGTACTTCAGATCAAGTCCCGCCAGTATTTTCTCTATTTTCGCTGAAACCGATCTGGAGCCATGCCTCTTTATGAGATTTTTAGACTTCGAAGCCAGAAGAGGTATCAGCGTCATTGCAAGAAACAGAGATATGAAAAGGGCGGCTGCAATGGTAATACTGAGATCTCTGAATATCTGACCCGTCATTCCTTTCACAAACAGCATGGGGATAAACACGGCAACGGTGGTCATTGTTGAGGCGGCAACGGCCATTCCAACCTGCGCGGCACCGCGCACAGCACCGGTTTCTCTTGATTCCCCTTCCCGTCTTCTTCTGTGAATATTTTCCAGAACAACCACGGAATTGTCTACAATCATTCCAATGGAAATACTGAGACCGGCAAGACTCATGATGTTCAGATTAACACCCAGCAAGTACATAGCGGCAAAAGTGGATACAAAGGAAAGGGGCATGGATATACTTACAATGCCAGCGTTAACAACTGAACCCAGGAAAAACATAAGAACTGCTGCTGCAAGAAGAATTGCCTGTATTCCTGTAAAAAGCAGGCTTCTGGTGGAATCCAGCACGAAATTTTTCTGGGAATACACTACATTCATATCCATTGTACCAGAGTAGTTCAGTGCGGTCCGGGCAATCTGCTCTTCAAGAAGACTGCATGTTTTTACAGTGTTGGCATCTCCACTTTTGCGAAATATCAGAAGAACAGAATTCTCACCGTCTATCCTGCTGGTGCTGCTCTGATCTTTACTGCCGTCGATGATTTCAGCAACATCCCTCAGATGAACAGGAATTCCACCGTGGCTGCCTATAACTACTTCACCCAGCTGCTCCAGGTTTGTGAATTCCGACTTCACACTTATAAATATTTCTGTTCCGTGAGAATCAATGTCTCCACCCGGCTGATTCCCCTGAACCGACTTCAATGCACCGAACACCTGGACCATGGAGATGTTTCTCTCTTCCAGAAGAATTGGATTGACAGAGATGTTGATCTGGCGAACCTCTCCCCCTGATATGGTGCTGGAGGCTACTCCGGATACCCTTCTTAGAACAGGTTCTATTTCATCAGTAACCACCTGACGCAGCTCTCCGCTGTTCAGGTTGTTGCTGCTGACACCAAGAATAACCAGAGGTTTCATGCTGGATTCCATTGCCTCTATCACAGGGTCGGTAGCCTGTTCAGGAAGATCACCTTTTATCAGATCAACAGCCTCATTGATATCACTTTCCACCACACTGATATCTGCCGATGAGGAGACGAACACTGTGATACCGCTTGTTGAATTGCCGGAGGATGATTCAACAGAAGTTACACCCTCTACACCTGAAACAGCATCTTCAATTACCCTTGTAACAAGGTTCTCCACCTCTGACGGTGCCCCTCCTGGAAGTATGGTAACGATAAGGATCTGCCCCACATCAACCTTGGGAAAGTAGTCAAGACCAAGCTGAGTCAGTGCAAATATTCCCGCCCCGCCCATAAGAATAAACACCATCAAAAAGGAAATTCTTCTCCTGACCACAAGTTCCGGAAGATTCATCACTGCACCACCCTTACCGGTGATCCTTCGGAAACAAGGGTGTGCCCCATGTCTATAAGGGTGTCTCCCAGGGTGAGACCTGTAACAATTTCGTAATTAACGCCGTTTCTGATTCCTGTCTCAACCTGCCTTATGGCGGCAATCCCATTCTCTACCAGTGCAACTTCCATTGTGCTGCCTTCTTTGAAGGTCATCATTCCCGCCGGTACAACAACTGTGTTTTCTCTTGTTTCAAGCATTACCACAGCCATTCCAGTAAGACCTGGAACAAGATTTCCCGAAGAATCTGGGAACTGCGCTGTCATGGCCACCATACCGGACATAGGGTCAGCCATCTCAGACACAGATACAATTGAACCTTGGAAAAACGATCCCGGAAAATGATCTGTTGTGAAAACAACCGGCAGACCTACTCTGAGTTTGTGTATATGGCGGGGTGCTGTAAGCAGTTCAGCCTGAAGAATACCCGTTCCCGAAACAGTGAGTAGAGGACCGGACACCATGTTGCCGTCTGCAGCAAAAACCCTCCCCACAACACCGTCGAAAGGTGCTGTTACATAACCGCTTCTTGCGGAACTTGCAGACACTGTGTAGCCGGCAGAGGCCCTTTGAAAAGAAGCTTCAGCTGCAACGGCCTCGGTTTCTATTCTCTGAAACTCGTTTGCGCTGATGGCTCCATTTTCCGAAAGCTGCTCTGCTCTGCGCAGGTTTTCCTCTGCGAACTCTTTTGAGGCTCTGGCAACACACAATACAGCAGCGGCATCTGAAACCATTGCTCTGTAGCCGTTATCACTGCAGAGAGATACAAGCCTTTCCCCAGTTCTAACTGTGTCTCCAGGGGAAACAAGAACCTCTTCAACAATTCCCGGAAAGAAGGGGGAAACTACTGCTTCTGTACTGGATTCAAGTCTGCAGTGGATGTTAACAGTCTCCGATATGACAGATGGCTCCAGCACACAAACTGTAACCGGTGTCTCTGTGTTTTCAACATTTCTCTTTTCTGTACAGCCGCCGACAAGAACAGCTGTAAACAGCAGAGCTGTCAATACAAACTCTTTCATTCAGTAAAATCCTCAACTTCCCTTGACTTGAAGAATGCTTTCATTACAGAAGAAACCACCTTTTCTATCTTCTCTCTTGTTTCCGGTACGGAGTAGTCCAGCCCCATCATAGGGTTGTTGTTCCGCCCCCTAAGAACAAGGTACTCAAGCCCGCACAGAACAATCACAGTAAGGGCAACGATATCTCCATCCAGAACAACACCTTTCTCGACCAGGGCACTCAATTCCCGGTGTTCCATCTCTTTTCCAAATGACACGGTAAGCGGGTTCTGTTCAGTCAGCTCCCAGCACACAAGCTCCTGAGCAAGAGGGCTTTCGTGAAAAGATCTAATGTGTTGAACGATCATACGGGTTGCTATTTCATGAAGAGGTGTTCCCTCTGGCAGATCATCAAATACATCTGCCATTCTAGGGCAGATTTCTCTCTCATCGGCAAATGTCTGCAGCAGACCTTCCATGGATCCGAAATACCTGTATATGAGAACTTTATCTACTCCGGCTTCCCTGGCCACAGCGTTCACGCCAACGCCTGTAAACCCTTTTCTGGTTATCAGCCTTTCAAGACCGGCAAGTATCTTCTTCCTTGTTTTTTCAGAATCTCTCTGCACTGCAATCTCCCGACAGGTTTTGTCACCAGTTGGTGTCACTGATTGGTGATATACAAACTGAGCTTCAAACTGTCAATCTGTTTGTTGCGTTTATGAAGCCCTGGAACAATGATAAGGGGCACCCCAGGGCTGGTGTGTTTATCTGGTGAAACAACAGAAAGACGGTCTACCATGGGCGAAGAACTGGGAAAACTCCTGAAAAACGCTTTTCTAAACAGAAAATCTGGGAGCTCTGTTACCCACAATACAAGCGGTACAGCCAAACTTCTACCCGGAGAAAGACGGGATGTTGCAGTGCTGTTTCTTGATCTCTCCGGATTCACCGCCTTTTCTGAAGCTCTCGACCATGAAACAGTGCACGAAATTACCAAAAGTCTCATGGACGAGCTTGTATACACAGCCGAACAGTATTCAGGTTATGTGGACAAGATAGAGGGAGACAGAATAATGGTTCTCTTCGGTGCTATCCGCTCCACAGAAAACAACAGCAGAAGTGCCATTCTATGCGGTTTCAAAATGCTCAGTGTCATTGAAGTTGCTGGCTCTGTTCTTTCAGAAGCAGGTGTTCATCTCTCAGCCAGAATAGGAATCAACAGCGGACCGGTTACAGTTGCACCGGATGCAATTGGGCACCTTACCGCAATGGGAAGAACAGTTAATATCGCCTCCAGAATGGAAGAGAACGCCGAAGAGGACTGTATTCTTGTTACAGACAGTGTTTACAGTGTCTGCTCGGAAAGCATTCTGTGGGAAAAGCCTGTAAAACTCAGTATCCGTGGTGTGGGAGTGCCACTAGTAAGCTGGAAACCGGTTTCTGTTAACTACGGCAGCAGTCTGATCTCCTGCCATACATCTGTAAACACCGTGTTTGTTGCCAGAGAGAAGGAATTTGCGCAGCTGAAAGAGCTGAGAGTGCCGCAAAGCACAAGGTCTTCCGGTGTTAACAGAAGGGGTGGAGCAAAACACCTTATCGCAGAGCTTGCAGGAGAAGCAGGCACAGGCAAAACCAGGCTTGTCGCAGAGTTTCTGAAGAACTGCACTGCTAATTGCACCATTCTTCGCGGTAACTCAATCTCTGACGCACAGCCTGCCCACTGGCTTTGGTCGGCAGTGCTGCAGAATCTGCTGAACATCCAGGAAGACAGCAGTACCACCTACGAAAGCTTTATTCAATCTGTCTCCAGGTTGTGCCCTATTGAAAAGCTTGAAGGTGCTCTGCCTTTCCTGGGAAGACTGGTTTCTGCTGTTTCCGGCGACAACAGACTTCAACAGCTGGGTAACGAAGCCATCACTCTTCAAACAAGGATGGCTCTTAGAGACCTTATTCAAGTTCTTTCTGAAGACTCTTCGGTTGTGGTTGTTCTGGAAGATCTTCAGTGGATGGATTCCACCGACGCCCAGGCACTTGATTTCGTTGTAAAAAACTGCAATTCAGTAAATCCGATAATTTTTCTGCTCGTGAGGAGATCCGACCACAGGAATCTCCTGCCTGAAAGCATATGCAGCAGCAGCGCGTACTCCACCTGCCGGAAAATCGTTCTGGGAGAGTTTGAAAGGCAGGAAACCATTCAGTTTACATTGGCTTTCCTTGAAAAACTCAGGGGAACCGAATCATTTCCAGTTTCATCAAACGCAATGGACTTCATACACAGACATTCCAGCGGAAACCCATTCTTCCTGCAGGAACTCCTTTTGAATCTTGTGGAATCAAACAGGCTTTCTGTTCAGGACGAAGAGTGGATGCTGACAAACAACTCTGTAGAACTTTCCACTCCCGGAAGTCTCACTGGACTGCTTCAATCCAGACTTGACCGCTTACCGGAAAAGCTACGAAAGACACTGCTTAACTGCTCTGTTTTCGGAATGGAATTCAGGTACGATATATACAAAAGAGTTGAAAACAGGCTGGGGTTGGAACCATCCGGCAAGGATGTGTTCGACGATCTCGTGGAAAGACAGTTTCTAGAGAAAAGCATTACAGATTCCGGTGTGAGCTACATTTTTCACCACTCGTTTATTCAGCGCACTGCGTACAACAGTATTCTCTCTCACAACCTCAAGCTTCTTCACAGAGCCGTTGCCCAGTCTATGGAACAGGTTTTCGGTAATAACTCCGAGAGGGTATCGGCAAAGCTGACAGAACACTGGGAAAAAGCCGGAGAAAAAACTTCTGCCGTAAAGTGGGCTATTGTTGCTCAGAAGCACGCATCGCAAAACTACCAGTACGAAGCAGTTATGAAGTGGGGAAACAAACTGGACAGCTGGCTCTCACCCCTTGAAAACGATGCGGATTCACTTGACAAACTTCTGGGAGTATTAAGAAGAACAGGGCTTGTTCTTCAGTATATGCACAAATGGAAAGAACTGCAGCCTCTGCTTAAAAGGGCACTGCAGATGGCTGCCGACAACAATCTCACCGAATGGACTGCTGAGATGGAGCTGGCAACAGGTTCATACTGCACCGCAGTAAGAGAAATAGATGATGCATTATCCCACCTGCACACCTCCCTTGAAATCTGCCGCAGCAACAACCTCGAGGAAACAGAGAGTGATGTTCTGAGCAGTCTTGGCGTTATTGCAGGAATGTGCCGCGACTTTGCCACTGCCGGAGACTACTTCCAGCAAGCAAAAGATCTTTGCATGAAGCACGCTGACCGAAGAGGTGAGGCAAAAGCACTGGGTAATCTTGGCATACTTCGCAGAAACATGGGAGAAACCCGCACAGCTGCCACCCTTCTGGAGGAAGTGCTGGTTATCTTTCAGGAAATAGGTGATGTGAGAGGTGAAGCCGTAACTCTTGGAAATCTCGGCAGCATGTACCACGACCGGAAGGACACTGAAAAAGCAGAGGAATTTTTTAAAAGGGCAATAGAAGTATTCCGCAAGCTTGGCGACAGAATGCCCGAGGGTATTTTTCTCTGTAATCTGGGTAACGCTCTCAGAAACAGAAAAATGTTTGTAAATGCTGAAGAGTCTTACCGTTACGCCCTCGATATTATGGAGGAAACAGGTGACAGACGAACAGCGGCCTGGATTACCACCAACCGTGGTCTTCTGCGTCTTGCTGAAGAGAAATACGAGGAATCACTGGAGTTCTATTCAGACGCAGTCAGTGTGTTCTCGGAAATAGGCGATGAAGAGAACCGGGCAATCTCGCTGGCTGGCAGAGGATATCTGGAATATCTGCTCAGCAGAACAAAGCCTGCCTGGGATGATTACATAAAAACTGTTGAAATCATAGCAAAACTGAAACTGCCTTTCATAGAGTTCAACAACACTTTCGTAAAACTGAACAGGAAACTTACAGGAGACACCGGCATCACCGCAGATATCCCCTGGCCCGAACACTGGAAACCAAAACACGTATAGGGTTAGATTTCATTCCAGAAAATGAAAACAGAGGTGCCTTCACAAGTGCGGTTCATTCCCACATTGATAAAACATCCGTTCGGAAGTGCTATTCTGCCCCCGATCAGTTTGTACTCCGAGGGATTCCACCATTCCGGCATGTCTTCCGGTGAATAAAGGAACACATCGCCAAGAAGAGAATCTGGAAAGATGAAAGTGGTATCGAAAATAGCTGAGACCTGTGTTTCCTCCGTGAAGAAACACATCCATGCCGCATCATCAATACCCGAACCTATCAGCTTTATTCCCACAGGAGTGTAAACCATCTGAGAGTTCAGATGCATCACAGCCTCACAGTAATCAAGCTGCTGCTGTGAGGGATTGTCTGTTTCAACATCTTCCCCGAAGTCGAGACAACCAGCTGCTGCCATAAGCAGAACTGAAGCATACACAGCTGCTTTCACCTAAAACAGACCCTCTTTTGACGAATCAAGCCATCCGGCATCAGACAAAATATCGGTTTTGAAAATCACTATATCTGCGTTCCACGCGCCGTCTGTGTAGTACACAGCTTTATCTGCCTCGCTTCTTATATCGGTGAACGCCCATATCTGAGGTTCGGTAGCTTCCCACTGACTGGTTGTTTCATACATCACAAGATGCGCTTCGCTGCGTATGTCGGTGATATAAACTTTAATATCTGCATCTGATTCTGTGTCTGTTACAAAAAACTTCGGCATACGGATCCCCTTCCTTGTTTACCGATAAAACCGGGTTTGCGAAGATACCACCTCTGTACATTTGGGTAAAGGTACTGCTTTAGCTTCACATGGAAAACTCTCTGTGATCATACTCTGTACAGATCGAATCACCCTGAGTTGAAAGAACAAAGAAAGATGATATGGCAGGCGGAGCAACGAAGCTGCTTTCATCACCTGGAACAGCGTAGTAACCCACTGGAAAAGCAGTCCAGTTCAATCTGAACAGCAGTTTCCCGCTGGCGGATTCGAATGGATGGCTTAGAAAGAAATCAATACCATTGCCGCCAAACAAACTGGTAAACTGATCTTCAAAAATAAAGCCTGAATCCGCCTTTTTGTAAAGAACGAGAGACGCCCCGTTCCTCTGGCTGGTGAAAATACAGATAACCACAGAATCACACTTTACTGCAAACTCGTCTCGGGAAACTTCAACCCAGAGGGGTTCGGAAAATATACCTGCGGTAATCTCCTGAACAGTATCACCACAAGCAATGGTGAAAACCGACTGGCAGTCGCCCCGTATTTCCTGTTCGTATCCGCCAGAAATAACTGCGGCAATCAGAAATATCAGCATTCCTTTCCCCTTCCTGGTGTAACATAAAGTTTCCTGCAGCAAAAAGAATCACATACTGCCTGTAAGGTTGACAGCCATTTGAAACAGATTAAGTTAAACTGTGGTGTTTTGCGAACTGTTTCTAAAATTGAAAGTGAGTAACATGGATCCTCTGCTGTGTATTCTGCTTGCAGTTGTGTTTTTCGCAGCAGGCTGGATTATCCGCTCTTTGAAATCAAGAGACGAGGCCAGCAGTGCTGTTCGCCTGGAGACACAGTTGAAATCAGAGATGGATAAGTTTGTAAAATACAAGGAAAATACAGAAAAACTTGAGGGTGAACTTGAATCTCTGCGCGCAAAAGAAAGATCAGCTTCAGAAAACCTAAGAACTGCAGAGGCAGAACTTGCAGCCGGAAAAGAGTACCTGAATGATGTAAAATCCCGGCTGGGGGAACTTACCGAAAAACTGGAGAAACGGGAAGCTGATTTTCTTGAACTGAAGGAAAAACACGATCGGCTGGAAACATCTCTGGAAGAAAAAGAACTGCACTTTCGTCAGCAACTGAAACTGCTTCTTGAAAGCAAAGAGGAACTGAAGCTAGAGTTCAAGGAACTTGCCGCCGAAATATTCGACAGCAGCGGCAAAAAGCTCAAAGAGCTTAACAAGGAAAGCATTGCCAACCTTCTAAGCCCTGTGGAAAAAGAAATGAAGGGGTTCCGTGAAAGTGTTGAATCTCTGTCTAAAAGAGATTCCATCCAGCGTGCGGAACTAAAAACAGAAGTAATAAACCTGCAAAAACTCAATCAGAAAATTACAGAAGAAGCACACAACCTCACCACTGCGCTGCAGGGACAAAAAAAGAAGCAGGGTAACTGGGGCGAGATGATTCTTGAGAATGTTCTGGACAGCTCCGGACTCAGGCTTGGAAGTGATTACAAAAGAGAGGTGTCTTTCAGCACAGAGGAAGGCCGCCTGCGACCAGATGCCATTGTCTACCTTCCTGGCGGCAGACACATTGTGATCGATGCGAAAACATCCCTGACTGCATACACAGAGTTCGTGAACGCCGAGGATCAGATTCAGGCAAAGGCGGCTCTTTCAAGGCATGCAAAGGCAGTGAGCGACAGGATTAAGGAACTGGCCGGGAAAGACTACTTCAAAATAAACGAGTTGAATACTCCAGAAGTGGTAATAATGTTTATTCCCATAGAGTCTGCTTACGTTGAAGCACTCAAATCGGATCCGGATATTTTCCAAAAAGCTCTGCTTAACAACGTGCTAGTAGCCACCCCCACCACGCTTCTTACCACACTGAATATAGTGAAACAGCTGTGGCGTTTTGAGGAGCAGACCAAGCACACGAAAGAACTTGCATCCAGAGCAGAAAAGTTCTACGACAAGCTCAGAGTCTTTCTTGAAAGTATGACTGAAATAGGCCGTCAGATCGATAAAACCCAGACAATCTACAACAGAGCTCTGGGGCAGCTGGTAAACGGCAAAGGCAATCTGGTAAAAAAGGCTGCAGAGTTCAAAGACCTGGGTGTATCGGTAACGAAACAGCTTCCTGTCGGGCTGGTTGAAAAAGCAAATCTTGAACTTGAATCTGCATGTACAGAAGAAAGCTACTGATCAGAACACCCATGGTCTGGCCTGTTTTACAACAAGTTCACTTTCAGAAGTAATTTTAAACTCGATCTCCATGGCAAACCACGGGTCATCCTGGTCAACACCGTACACTGTTCCATAATGGTCGTGTATCATGGTCAGATAGCTTACCAGCTGATCAATCTGCTGCTCCGATAGAACCCTTTCATCACCGTATGTTCTGTTAGACAATCCGAGGTATTGAATCTCCTGAACAACGCGACCTGTAACATTCTGTTCCGTAACCAGAAACTCTTCCGGAACAGATTCTGCCTGAGGGTTTGTAACCATGTCATCACCGGGTTGAACATTTACATAGACTCCGTTGATAAAGGGGTTGAAAATGTTCCTTGTCACCGCCACACCGTTGGCCAGCTCTTCCCGATAGCTTGGGTGAACAACAACACCCATGACAGCAGACATCTGGTCTATCCTGTAAAACTCTCTCTCTTCGAACGCCCTGAAAGTCCACATTCCAGCCCACACCTGCTTAATGGTTTCCGAAATATGACCCTCGTCAGGATGGTGGGTAAAAGAGCTGTACAATCCTGCGCCATTGAACCCGGGAAGATCTTCGTTGTTGGTGCTTGACCGGCACCGAAGAGATACTCCAGGCTCAAAATTTGTAACCATTACCGAAAGAGAGTCCATCATCCAGGCAGGTACATCAGCGTCTCTTATGAGCCTTCTAACCTGGTGCAGAATCTGCTCTCTGTTTCCAACACTGCGGTTAAACTCATCGGCGGAAATCAGAGAATCCACGATAACATATAGATTGTTGTACTGCATAAAGTTATGGTAATAGTAAAAGGGCACAGCATACCCGTATGGAACACTGAAGGAAGGTATACACCATGTGAGCTCACCCAGATTGGCAGCCTTCGCTCCGTAAGCTGGGGAATTCGCAAGCCTGAGGTCACCCAGAGGCAGAATTCGCGATTCCTCAAGGTCTGCCGTTAAAACAGTTACGGTATCCGGCCTAGCAGAGTCCAGCCACTCGACGGCTTCGGCAAAAGGGATCTCTTCCACATAGTATTCCCCCGTGGTGGCAGTGAGCCTTACGTAATGCCCCAGAAGTGATTTGTACAGATCGGTATCAGTAAAACCCTGCACATATATGTTCGGAGTGCCGTTCTGAACCGCTTTCAGATTGATATGAGACAGCGGTGTCTGAGGGATGGTGGTAATGATACCGGCAACATGCCCGATGTCGTTTGGTACTGATTTATAAACCGGTATATCACCTGCGGAAAATGCCCTGCCTGAACTTCCGTCTCGCAGAACACCACAACAGGTACCTGCGTTCAAGGCCATATAGTCCACACCGCTGTAAAGCTCTCCTGTCTGTATAACCGGCACACCCCTTTCGACAAACTGACCGGCTTCATCATCGAATATTCTTACCTGGGACTCACCTGTGGGATGGTAGAGGATTCTGTCTGAAGCAAACGCCATTCCCTCGCTTATCATACTGACGGCCAGTGCTGCATCCTCTGCATGAACAGGGTCACTGGGCCAGAACTCCACGGTGTAAACACCGTTCCTGTGATCCCTGTCGCTGTACCTGTCGTGGGCAACCACACTTCCCGCAAGAATAAGTCTGTTGAAATCGGTGTATGTTCGTGTATTAAAATCGATAAGACTCATGTTCCATCCCAGAACATCGTTGAAATAGTTCCAGTGGTATATGAATTCACTTGAGTTGATGAAATACAATCTGGGAGAATCCGTGCGGATATCTGTAATAATAAACTTCACTTCTGAAAGCTGCTGAGTTGAAACAGCTCTGTCTCCTGCAGCCAGCAAATCGAACTGATTTCTGTTTTCCATAACAGAAATACTTGCCGGAACCGCTGCAAAACACCGAAAAAACAGCCCTGAAAGCAGAACAATAGCAACAGCATAATACCTGATATCTGCCCCCTGTCTTTTTCTGTTATACCCTTTCAACAACGAAATATTCCCGCAATTTCAGCGCAGGACAAGACTGTATCCATTGACGCAACGGGATAATTGGGTTAAAGTTAGGCGGGGGTTTAACTTACTGGAGGTGCATTTGAAGAGAATTGTGGTGCACATGAAGAACGGTGAAATTGCTAAAGGTTACTCAAGCGACTTTTCACCGAAAAAACCCCTGTTTCACCTGGTAAGCATTACCGATCCGCTGTGTACAGAGGAAATAAGGCTCGACAACCTGAAAGCAGTTTTCTTCGTAAAAGATTTCAACGGTGATTTTCTTCATTTAGACACTCACGAATTCAACGATGCACCTGTGTCCGGTGCGCACATGATGATCTCATTCTTCGACGGTGAAATTCTTTTTGCCACATCAGAAAACATTGATCAAAGCGGAGTGGGGTTTTTCATTCACCCCATTGACCCTGAAGCCAACACAGAAAGCGCATTCGTGATTAACTCTTTTATCCACAGTATTGAAATTGTTGGCTAAGCTAGCTCTCTGCTTGCTGAACCATGGGAACAAACCTTACTGCAATATCCCGGTGAAGTTCAATTTCTTCGCCTTTTCTTATCAACCGGATCAGTCTCTGATGATGTGTTCCAACCGGCAGAGGATAGTCGCCGTAGAGATCGCTTACCGAACTGAACCTGCGACTGCCGGTACAAACAAATATCTTTCAACCTTTTCTATGGCCCCAAGAACCAGACTGTCTGTTATCCCCATCTGTACCAGAGCACGAACCATGTTCTTTCTTCAAGAAATCAAATCATATGTTTCCAATGTATTCCTTTAGATTACAGTTTCTGCCTTTCCACAGTATGTTTGAGGTAGTTCTGTATTTCAAGGGGGGTAAATTGAAACATCTGTCTATGATTCTGCTGCTTGTTGTTCCCGAGTTAGTTCTTGCCCATCCTCACATGTTTATCGATACCGAGATGGAGGTAAAACTGAATGGCAGTGTTTTTTCGGGAATACAGATAACCTGGCACTTTGATCCCATGTTTACCGCAGCAATTACCGGTGACTTTGACAGCAATGGAAACGGTCTGTTTTCAGAATCGGAGACTTCGGAGGTATTTAACAACGCATTTTCAAACCTGGAAACCTTCGACTACTTCACATTTGTAAGTGCAG
>CAZRXU010000043.1:0-19396 GCA_964604135.1 uncultured bacterium
TAACGCTGATCTCGCGAAGTATCACTTCAGTATCGTCAAAAGTGCTTTCCATATCATCGGCCATGTATGACAGAGTTGAACTGAGCACTGAAAGCTCATCCATGAAAGACTGAATGTCGGTCATGAGCGGCACTGCGTTGCCTTTCATCTCATCCAGAGCGGATGACAACTCCACACCGAGATCATTGTATGTAACAAGAACCAGGTCAACATTATCCATTGTCTCGGCAATTCTGAACCCCAGGGAATCGAACTCCACATCTTCAAGAATCGTGTTTATTCTTGTCAGAGCAAGAATAGCCTGATCGTTGAGCTCCTTGGCATCAAGGCTCTCCATTATCTCGAACAGTCTGGTAATGCCTGTTGTCACCGATTGAACGGTTCCCGATCTGACGGGAATCACAGGGAGATCCGGCTCGAAGGAAAGTTGATTCTGCCGGTACAACCTGCTTACAGAATCCGGCAGACTCTCGAGGTTTACATTCCTTAACCCTGTGATGCCTGTAACGTACAGGGAAGCCACTATGGTATCATCAACTCTGAACTTTTCGTCTACAATTTGAAGAGTAACCTTCACCAGTTTTCCGTCAGGGGCTATCCCTATGGAAACAACAGAGCCAACTGGAACTCCGTTGTAGTTAACAGCACTTCCAACATTCAACCCGCTGACACTCCAGGCGAAGTAACAGGCGTACTCGGTACTTGGATCCTTGGTAAAACCTCCCACCAACCAGAAAATGGCTCCAACAAAAAGAGTCATAATCAGCACAAAAAACACGCCAAGTCGCAATTTATTGGCTTGTAATGCCATTACTACTCTCCAATCTTTCTGCCAAAAAATGATCTGACCCTGGGATCTTCAGAATGGTCAGCCAGATCGCGGGCGGTTCCGGAAGCAATTATACCCTGTGCCTCCGGGTCAAGCATAATAACTCTGTCTGAGATAGCAAAAATACTGTTCAATTCATGGGTAACGATGACCAGCGTGGTTCCCAGAGACCGGTTCACCGACAGTATTGTATTATCAAGCTCTGCGGAAGTCACTGGATCAAGACCTGCGGAAGGTTCATCGAAGAACAGTATCTCCGGGTCAAGAACCATTGCCCTTGCAAGACCAGCTCTTTTTTGCATTCCTCCTGAGATCTCAAGGGGATTCTCGTTTGCAGCATGAGCCATACCCACCAGCTCCAGTTTACTCATTGCAACATCCCTCATCTCGGCTCTGGTAAGGCTGGTAAACTCTTTCAGAGGCAGTATTACATTCTCCACAACCGTGTAGTTTCCCAGAAGAGCTCCCGACTGAAAAAGAACACCCCATCTGCGCCTGGCTGATGTGAGTGCTTCGGGACTGCTCCAGATATCAACGCCATCAAAATATATTTTCCCGGAATACGGCTTCTGCAAACCGAGCATATAGTTAATAGTGGTCGATTTGCCGCATCCGCTTCTTCCCACAATAACCAGAACTTCACTTTTGAAAGCTTCCATAGTTACATCTTTCAGAACTATTTTGCCTTCGTAACCGCCGGTAAGAGACTCAACCTGAATTATTTTATCGCTCACAGTGTCAGCCCCGGCCTTATGTGAATAAACAGAAGCGATAACAGTGCGTCTACCAGAATAACAAGAAAAATACTTACCACCACCGCCGAGGTTGTTGCTCTTCCAACAGAGGCAGGACCGCCTTTGACCCTCATTCCCATATACGAACCTGTTATGGAAATTATCGTAGAGTAGAAAAAGCCCTTGATCACACCCCAGTAAAGGTCAAACGGAATAAGTGCCTTTTTTACCTCGGCAATGTAAACCACTGCAGGCATTTTAAGGAACATACCCCCGGCTGCAAGACCACCGGCCATACCGGCAAAGTTCGCGGCAGTAACAAGAAGGGGCATAACCGCAAACAGTGCAATCATCTTGGGTGTAACAATGTAACCGTAAAGATTGAACCCCATAACCTCCAGAGCATCGATCTCCTGACGCACCTTCATGGTTCCTATTTCCGCGGCAAAAGCGGAACCTGATCTTCCGGCAACAAGAACAGCAGTCATCATGGGAGCAATTTCCCAGCAAATGCTGTACGCCAGAAGGGCGGGCATGAACAGTTCGCCGCCGAACTGACTCATCTGGTACCCTGCCTGATATCCCAAGACAACACCCATCAACCAGTTCAGCGTGATAATAATGGGTATGGCCATAACACCAGACTGCTCCATGTAGTACGCCGTTATCGAACCTCTTATTTTTCCGGAGAAAAGCGCCTTGAATGCTTTTCCGGAAAAAGCTGCCAGCCCGTACACTGTACGCCATGTTGCCAGAACCTTGTCTCCTATGTCTTCAAAATTGTAAAGAAGTGTGTGTGCCTCTGTTGGCGGTGCCGGCCAGTTGTCAATGGCTTTGAACCTGTCGAATATCTGCTGTGTATCACTGTTCATTCCAATGAGCTTGAACACTCTTCCTGACGCCTCTGCAGCCTCGGCAATAGACCAGATACGCACTGCTACGGCGGTATCTATACTCTGACAGTTACTGAAATCAACGGTAATGCTTTCCTCGGAACCAGCGCCCAGTACACGGGTAACTCTTTTAAGATCTCTAACCGTGAATCTTCCAGAAAGACTGACCGTATTACCGTTATTGACAATTCTACCGTTCAAAAATATTTCACCGGCCTTTCAGCACTCAGGTTGCCTGCACAATCAAGGGATGTTAATATACATACATGGGGGAGATTTAGGTATTCGTCATCACTGTTTAATCTGGAGGTATATGTTGGGCACTATTGTGTTTATTATTCTCAGGTTCGGCTTTGGAATCAATAACTACGGAGACGGTCAGACACTTGCTACTCTGGTTTCACTCGACACCATAGCATTCCTGCTTCTGCTGCATTTCAGGAAAATGAAATAGTTTACTGATCCACCAATTCCTCAAATGTCTGCCTGAACGACAGCAGCACTTCGGTGAAGGCACTTGAAAGGCGGTCTCTGGGCCATTCCAAGCTAACCATTTCGTCGCGCACGATTCTTCCGGGTCTGTGCCCCATTACCACTATTCTGTCTGCAAGATACACAGCTTCTTCAATGCTGTGTGTAACGAAAACCACAGTTGTAGACAGGCTTTCGCACAGTTTTCTAAGCATCTCCTGCAGATTGATGCCTGTTCTGGTATCAAGAGAAGCAAAAGGTTCGTCGAGCAACAGAATATCAGGCTTCGTAACAAGCCCTCTTGCCAACGCTGTTCTCTGCTGCATACCACCTGATAGCTCGTGTGGAAAACTTCTGCGGAATTCGTACAGCCCTACATTTTTCAACATTTCCCCAGCCTGGGATCGGCACAATCCTGATTTCATACCTTTTGCTTTAAGGGGAAACATCACATTAGATTCCACTGTCATCCAGGGAAACAAAGCACCCTGCTGAAAGACATAACCCAGGTTACCGCTTCCCATGGTTATTTTCCCGCTGTCTGCCGACTCAAGACGGGACAGAATACGAAGCAAAGTGGTTTTTCCGCATCCGGTGGGGCCCAACAAACACAGGAACTGACCGTTTTCCACTGTCAGGCCCACAGGCCCTAGAACAGAAAGTTTTCCTCCAGATGAATCACTGTATGATTTCTCAATATCTCTGAAGCTGAAAGATATCACCTACCGCTCCCTCGATCTCAAGAGCAGCCAGCGGTCTCCGGCAAACTCCAGCCCTCTGGAAAAAACAAACCCTATTACAGCAATTACGAAGATGCAGGCGAGCATTATATCAAGTCTTGAAAGCTGGTAAGAGTACCTCAGAAGATAACCGATGCCGGAATTTGTACCGGGAAGCATTTCCGCCGCAATTATCACCATCCAGCATCTGCCCACAGCCATTCTGTAGCCTGTGAAAATATCCGGAAGTGAAGCTGGAAGAAGAACATGCCTGAAGATAAAAGACCTGCTGGCTCCAAGCACACGGGCAGCCTCCACATATACTTTTCTTACTCCCCGTACACCGTGCATCGTTTCAAGGATAACAGGGAAAACACCGCCCCATGCCAGTATAAATATCATCCCTATCTGAAGCTCGTTCAGTATGTGCCTCGTGTATTTGAGGTTGTTCATTCCCAGAACTTCCGTAAACGAAGTGTCTTTGAACACAATTATCGAAAGCGGCAGCAACGCAATCGGTGAAAGAGGTCTTGCAAGCTCAGTAACAACCGAAGTGAATTTCCTGAAGCCTGTGTTTGCACCCATCATGAAACCCAAAGGTGTTCCCACAACAATAGCAATCAAGAGGCCAAGCAATACACGAACAAGACTAACGCCGATGTTCCAGAGCAGAGACCCGCAACTAAGAATGTCTTCTGCCGGATGAGAAAGGATCTGAAATACATCAGAGGGTGGTGGCAGAAGACTGCCGCCCCCGTAAAAACTCCACGCTGCAAGAAGCAAAACAGGAACAAGAAGCCCTGGCAGGAGATCTTTTATCCCCTGCCAGGAAACCTTTGTGCACTCTTCAGACGGAACCTGGCCGCCCACAGAAATCCCCTACCTGTATTCTTCCGGCAACAGGCTGAAATCTGAGATTATATCAATCTCTGCAGCTTCGTCTGCATCCATAAGAGGTCCGCTGAAAACGCTCAGCCCCCTCATATGATCCATGATTGCACTCATGTTGGAAGCCCACGCGTCGGTAACATGAACGTCGTAAAGACTGGTAGCCATAGATACCAGCTCCACTTCAAGAGGAGTGCCTATCCACTCGGAGGCTGCCGCAGCGACCTCTTCAGGGTTTTCATTGATAAACTCTGTAGCGTATGCAAAAAGCTCAAGCGCTGCTGCAACCTCATGCGGCTTTGCTGCAATAACCTCTTCTGTCGCTGCAATTCCACAGCAGGGGTGATCATGAAAATCGCCGGGGGGAAGCATTGAAAGTTCAGCAACACATTTACCGATGCCGTTGAACTCTGCCATGGCGCATGCAGGGTTGTTAGACACATAAGCGTCGATCAGACCTTCCTGAAGCGCCGGATTGAGGTTGGGCTGCCCCTGGGCATTGTAAAGAATCACCCTGGCACCATCGACATCGCCTCCGGACATGGCAAATGGAACATCTGCTGCGGAAAGAGCGCTCTGGAATATTATAAGCGCTACAGCTTTCGGGCTCTTGAACCCAATTGTAACAGGTTCTTCCGAAGCGTTAACCCATGCAAGGAAACTGTCCCAGTCTGCAACAGCTTCGTTGTCTGTTTTCACAACCAGCATGTCTCCCCGCTGGTGAAGTGGGCTTACTATTTTAATGGGATTTCCCTGGTCAATACTCGCTACAAACGGCACGACACCGCCGAAGCCCATCTCAAAAAGACCTGCACTCATATTGTTGGGCACATTGATAGCACCCTGTGATTGTATAAACTCAATCTCAGCCACCTGCTGATTGTCCTTTATCAGGGCGTAGAAATTCTCGCCCAGAGGAATCAGGTAAACCGGATAAAGGTCATGCATCATTTCACTTCTAAGTGCTGATACAAACACTGCAGAGTGATGATCCTGCTTCACAAATCCAATTTTCAGCGGAACAGCGTCTGCGCTGAGAACTACATCCTCTATGGGTATATTGCTCAAGCCAGTTTCTTCGACTGGTGCAACATCCTCCACCTGATTGTCAGCCGCTGGCTGCGGTATTTCTTCCCCGCATCCCGCGATAAACAGAACAGCCAACAGCGTCAGAACAGACAATAGTATCTTGTTCATAACCCCTCCGATGTTTTTTGCGTAAATTCTCCCTGCGAACAGATCTAGAACATCTGCCCGGTTGTGCTGAATCACAAAAAGCAGTGCAGCTAGAACCAGCAACTGCCGACTGAATACTAAACCGTTTCGTGAACCTCGTCAACGGTATAATTTTATGCTATACCTGCCTTTCCAAACATGAGTTTCATGATTTAATGCTTGCGTTATACTGTGTTTTACAAGTAGTATATTAATGCTCGCGCTAGTGTTTTAGAAGACCTTGTCGTAACTTGCACAGCGTTACTTAATCACGAGCTTCACACCCAGGAATCAACAATTTCCCGGATCCGCATTTGTTAACTCACGCTTCGCGACACGCTTTCCTACTGCTGCGTACTTAGTTACATAATCATCTTCGCCAAACATACCAGTACCAACAAATCGGATACATGCTTGTGTTTACTCACGTCTATACAGTAAAACCAGCTCCACCAGCATTCGTATGTGTTATATTTGCGCTATGAAAAACTTCAAAGCCAGGCTGGAAAATACAAAACTCTGGATTTTTGATGCAGACGACACTCTTTGGGAAAGCAGTTTGTACTTCAGACGTGCAGAGAATGATTTTGCTGCACTTATGCACAGTCTTGGTTACGATCCAAAAGAAATTATATCAGAAATACACACAAGAGACCTTGAAAGGCTTTCTGTAACCGGGTACGGAGCACGCCCATACATGTCTGTTCTTCGATCTGTACTTGAAGATAAAACCTGTAATCTAACACTATATCTACTTAGAGCACTTGATGATATATCGTATTCGCTTATTCACCATCCACTTGTTCTGCTGCCTGGTGTACTTGATTCCATCACTAGAATGCATGCGTCTGGCAAACGAATGATCGTTTACACCATGGGTGAAGAAGACCACCAGACAGACAAGTTCAACCGCTCGGGAATATCTCACTTTTTTGAAAACTGCACTGTGGTTCCCGTTAAAACTGAAGATGCACTGAAACAGTTACTTACCTCTGCGGGAACAGCACCTGCCGAGGCTTGTATGATTGGAAACAGCCCAAGGTCAGACATAAATCCGGCTATTGGATGTGGCGTTAACGCACTTTATGTCCAGCGTCCACTTACCTGGCAGGCCGAGCAGATTGAGTTTGTCGAACCAGAGCTTGTTACAACAGTTGCCGATCTCACCGAGGTGCTGCCGCTGGCAGGGCTGAACAGGATCGACTCAGCTCCCTCCGCTGAGGGATAACAATACTGGAGGACCGAATGAATCTTAGCGATATTCTTACCAAGGATACCATTGAAGTTAATGTTGAGCTGAAGAACAAAAAGCAGCTCATTGCAAAGATCGCAGAAATTGCCTGCAAACATCCTGCGCTGAATGACATTGCTCCACCTGAAGTTGAAAAACTTCTTTTTGAAAGAGAAGAACTGGCCTCTACAGGGCTTGGCAGCGGTGTGGCTGTTCCCCACTGCAGAATAAAAGGTATAACCTCTTTTGCAGTTGGTATTGTTACCACCAGAAAAAGCATAGAATTCAACTCTGCAGACAACGAAAAAGTAGATATTTTTCCTTTCGTCATAGGTCCGGAAGACAACCCCAAAGAACACTTGAAAGTTCTTTCCGGCATGGCAAGACTTCTTAGAAATCCCGAAACCAGAGCCCGAATAAGAGAAGCTTCCACGCCACAGGAACTGTACGATTTTCTGGATAGCATTCTTAAAAGCAACGCTTCCTCATCTGAAACAAAGCCACTGGGGCCTGCAATGCGTATGCTTCATGTGTTCATTCGTGATGAAGACCTGTTCAATGATGTGCTGCAGGTGTTTGCATCCGGCGACTTGACCGGGGCAATGGTTCTGGAGGCGCATGAATCAACAGAATACATGTCTAACATGCCTGTTTTTGCCGGATTCTGGAACAACGACCTCAATACCTTCAACAGGATTATAGTAGCCGTTGTTAAGGAATCTCTCCTCAACCAGACGCTCAGAAACATCGAATATGTCTGCGGCGATTTTCGGGAGCAGACGGATGTGATGGTTACGGTCACTGACCTGCACCACGCCCTCGGCTCCCTGGATTTTTAGGGTTTATCATGCCAGCATTACCACTTATCGCCCTTCTGGGCGCAGCAACCGTTTTGTCCCTGTACATGGGCAGACTGGTTAAAAAGATCAATCTCCCCTCGCTTGTGGGCTACATGATTCTAGGCGTTGTTCTGGGCAGCTCGGTGCTTGGGGTAATATCGAATGAGAACATCCACTCACTTGGCTTTCTCACAGATGTCGCGCTTGGATTCGTTGCCTTTACCATTGGAAGTGAACTGAATATCAAGGGTCTTAAAAAGCTCGGCAAGGGCATTATATACATCATAATAGCGGAATCTTTCGCCGCTTTTTTTGTAGTTACAGCAGGGGTATGGCTGGTTACTAAAAACATGCCCATGGCTCTTATTTTCGGCTCCCTGGCCCCTGCCAGCGCACCTGCTGGTACAGTGGCAGTAATACAGGAATACGGAGCGAAAGGAACCCTTACACGGGCACTGTACGCAGTGGTTGGCTTCGATGACGGTCTTGCAATTGTGATATTCGGGTTTGCAAGTGCTGCCGCAAGAAACATGCTAGATCCGGCAAACTCCATGTCTGTTCTGCAGGGGATCCTTCATCCTGCCGGAGAAATTTTCCTTAGTCTGGCTGTTGGAGGCGTTCTGGGCTATCTGTATACAATTCTCAGTCGCCGACTTAAACCCCTCACAGATATTCCCTCTCTTACTTTCGGTTTCGTTGCTATCTGCATTGGTATTTCACAGTGGCTTCACCTTTCCCTGATACTTACCTCCATGATGCTGGGGTTTGTTCTTACAAACACAACACCTTCAACCATGGTAAAAGCAATGGTCGGACAGTTGAAAACATGGATGCCTTTCCTGTTTATTCCATTCTTCTTTCTGGCGGGAGCGCATCTGGAATTGTCGGTTCTTCCATCTCTGGGCCTGCTTGGGGCGGTATACGTTCTCTCAAGAACAACAGGTCTTATGGGTGGAGCATGGCTGGGAGCCAGAGCAGGAAAATCTGAAGCAAAAATAAGGAAGTACCTGGGTTTTGGTATTCTTTCACAGGCTGGCGTTGCAATTGGCCTCTCCATGCTGGTTCTGAACGAATTTAATGCCCTTGGTACACCGGAAGCTGCCGCAATTGCAGCAAAAGTAATCACAACAATTACCGCGACCTGTATCATTTTTGAGATTGTTGGTCCCATAGGAGCCAAATACGCCCTGACCAGAGCAGGTGAGATCGGAAGAGCAAAATGAGCTTCGAATTCACCCTTCTGGCTCTTATTGGTATAGCAGTAACACTGGGGTTGTTTTCAGGTAGGCTGGTAAAAAAAGTAGGTCTTCCCTCGATAATCGGCTACATGCTTCTTGGCACTGTAATGGGTGTTTCTGTACTCAAGCTTTTCCATCACGAGCACTTGCGGGAGCTCACCTTTATCACTGATATAGCTCTTGGTTTTGTGGCCTTCAGTATCGGCAACGAACTGAAGATATCTACACTGAAATCCCTTGGAAAATCCATCGGGCTGATAATCATCTTTGAATCTGTCTCTGCATTAATTCTTGTTGCTTTACTTGTTTATCTAGTTACAGGAGATCTTGTTACAGCACTTATCTTCGGGTCTCTCGCCCCGGCCACAGCCCCCGCCGGAACGGTGGCGGTAATAAGGGAATACCGTGCAAAGGGCAAACTTTCTTCTTCTCTGTATGCTGTGGCAGGGTTCGATGACGGAGTGGCAATTCTGCTTTTCGGCTTCACAGCGGCCATAGCAAAACAGATACTGCTTTCCAACAGTGGAATTTCACAGGGAAGCCTTGCCACAGGGCTTATCCAGCCGTCTGTAGAGATTGTACTAAGCCTGGTTCTTGGTTCTGCTCTTGGGTTCCTATACTCGTATCTGATTCCTAAACTAGTGTCAAAGAATAACATCCCCGCCCTTACATTCGGTTTTATTCTTATGGGGGCAGGCCTGGCAGAGATGTTCCATCTGTCTCTGATACTTGTAAACATGGGTATTGGCTTTGTGCTGGCCAATACAACAAAACACAGCACTGTGGTCAGTGTAAACGAGCAGCTCCGCTCACTGATGCCTCTTCTGTTTATACTGTTCTTCTTCCTCGCCGGAGCGCACCTCAATTTCGCCTCTCTGCCTGCACTGGGTCTCATCGGCGTAGCTTACATAGTGGGAAGGAGTGCCGGTAAAATAGGAGGAGCCTGGCTTGGCGCATACGTGGGAGGAGCAACCAGCACCATAAGAAACAACATTGGTCTCGGGCTCTTATCTCAGGCAGGTGTAGCTATCGGGCTCTCTCTTCTGGTTTCGCAGGAGTTCTCCAGTATCGACTCTGCACAAGCCCATTCCATTGCGGCATCTGTTGTAACAACAATTACCGCCACATGCATACTGTTCGAAATAGTAGGCCCTGTAACAGCAAGAATCGCGCTTAAAAGAGCCGGAGAAATACCCGAGTAATCGAAAAAGGGGAGACACCGTCTCCCCTTTTGTTCCGCTACAGATTATCGCACAACAACAAGTTTGAAGTCTTGTGCTGCCATACCTCTTGAAACCCTTACAATGTAAACACCTGAAGGGAAGTTGCTGCAGTTCCAGGTGTATTCTCCTGGCATTACCGTATCGCGGTGAACAATTCTTCCGCTCATATCGTGCACTGTAAGACTGGCCTCACCTCCGGCGGTTATGGCAAACACTGCCGATGAGCCTGCAGGATTGGAACCGATGTTAACAACAGACAGTGCTGTGGACTCTTCTGTCTCCTCAATACTGGAAGAATCCGGTGTGGCTGCCCGAAGATCCCACTGGTAGTCATCTCCCCTGGCACCGTAAACCAGCCACAGATCACCGGAGGAGTTGCAGACCATTCTTCCATCGTCAATTGCGCTTGCTGAAGCTGCTGTAAGTACTCCGCTCCACGCAGAACCGTTCCACTGGTTGTAGCGGATGGTGTTCATTGCCGCAGTCCATGATACAATGACAGAACCGGTTGAAGTAACAGCAATGCTGGGCCGTACTCCGTAATCGGTGCCGGAAACCACCTCCGGGCTGCTCCACGAGCCACCTGTCTGTCGGGAGTACACAATACTACCGCTCTGGCTCTGCCAGGCAGCGGCAAACCCTGTGGATGTTCCTGCAATACACGCATATCTATTCTCTCCGGAAGGTGAGGAGATCACAGTTTCAGCACCGAATGCCCCGCTGTCAGGGGCGTCTCTGAAACCAATTACCCACCCGGAACCGGATTTTCGGTGGTATACCAATCCATACCCGGATCCGTTCCAGGCAACATCGGGATACCGTTCAGCACTGTCAGAACCTGCAATGGTTTCCTCAACTGTCCACTGCGAGCCAGTCCACATCCGCCCTGCAATATCAGGATCGCCTTCATTCCACTTCTGCCACACAAGCCATGCGTGGCCGTCTCCACCGGACAGAGAGGGCTCTACATCAAAAGGATCGCCTGAAGTGAGTGTTTGAGCAGCGCCCCATTCTGAGCCGCTCCAGAGTGACACGTATATATCGTAGCCATCGTGGTTGTCGCGCATGGAATGCCACGCCGTCCACACTTTTCCCGTACCGTCTCCGCCGACAGTTGGATGCCAGTCCCAGTATTCATGCTGACAGACAATCACAGGAGCAGCCCATGAATCTCCATCACAAACGGTAGCCAGTATGTTTGCTCTCACAGGATCGGATGTTCCCGACACGGCAAAGATCATGTCTGATGACGGGTCGTGGTAGGTGTCTACCCTGCCCTGAGAGTGCAGACCGTCTGTGACTGGGTAATCAAGCCAACCGGCTGCTGCTGGGTAGGTGGATTCTTCAGGAAGCCCGGCGTATCCGGCATTTCCCATGCGGGGTTTCAGTGTGGGGTCTCCAAACAGAACAGCACCGTCCTCATTATCCATGTTTGAGCCCAGCCACACTCTGTACGCATCACCCAGGTTCGATCCGGATACCAGCTGACTGTAGTATTCAGTAAAGTTATTCGTGTAATCAACCTTTGTCTGAGCCAAAGCTGCAAGACCGTAGGAATCTGTCCAGATGTAGCTGTTGGCCAGGTTATCTACCTCTGTCCACCTGCCGTTTGTACAGCAGTTGCACACATAGAAGAAGGCATGGGGGTCAAGAGGAGGAACTTCGAAATTGTTAAGAGTTCCACCGCCCGATACGGGAGCCCCTGTGTGAAAACTGCTTCCCCACGGGCTTGAATGGGAGATCAGATGCACCCACTGGTACCCGTTAAGCAACTCTGCTTTGAAGTCATCTGCGTTTGTTGCAACCGGGTCGGTCTTTCTGGTAACATCGTCGTAAAGGTTATCCAGTGCGCCAGTAAGACCGGTGAAAGCCTCTTCGTATGCAAGTGCCCTGTCTGGAAGGGTCAGAGTTCCGGTTCTGTACGCATGATTCCTTGCAAAATAGGAGTTCAGAAGACCAACGGAAGATCCGAAAGTAAGATTGGTTGGAGTAAGCCTTCCCAGCCAGATTTCCGGTGCACCGTTGTTGTAGGAATTAAACAGACCGTCTGCATCCGGATCACTCCAGGTACCGTTCATGTCCATAAGGTACATATCTATGGGATACTGCCCGGAACTGTTCTCAATCCACCCGGTGGGTATGTCTCCAATGGCAATAGCGCCTGCCAGATTTCCAGCTGTGTACTCTGCCTGAAGGTCAGTTCTTATATCTGTTGCGGTTCCACCACTTATCTGCCACGTCAGAACGGTATAACCCTCTGCCGCAAGGTCACTTTGAAATACCGAGAGGGAAGCTGTGATTCCGGCAAACACAGCCTGGTCCACAAGAAGCACAACCTTGTCGCCATCGGTGGAAGAACCAATGGGTGCTGAAACAACACTTATACTGTAAGCTCCCCGCTTTGCCTCGCATGATACTCTGGTAGACGACGGCATTCTTCCTCTGCTGTCCATGTATTGAATAGGAATACCCTCGGGCACTGCCATTACGGCGGATACGGCAAGGATAAGGAAAACCGCTGCAAGTTTCATCGCTGTTCTCCATCCTCAAGAGATCCTACAGCTTTCTCTACTTCTTCAAGTATCTCTCCTGACTGCACAACTTCACTCATTCTGTTGTGATCTGGATAAAGAGGTCGGTCTTCACCCAGATGTTCAACATACTTTCTGATTACTTTGTACGCAGTCTGAACACCTTTGCCGAACTCATGGCTCCTGAAATCAAGAGCCTGTGCGGCGGCAATCATCTCAATCCCGAGAATACCACACGCGTTTTCCAGTATCTGACAGTTCTTAAGAGATGTATTCATACCCATACTCACAAAATCTTCCTGGTCTGCGGCGGCTGGAATGGAAGCCACTGCCGCAGGGGCACTTAGTATTCTCTGCTCGGTAATCAGCATGCCTGCCGTGTACTGGCTCAGCATGTGGCCACTGTAAAGGCCTGGCTTTTCAGCAAGAAAAGGCGGAAGCCCAACTGAAAGCGCCGGATTCAACAGACGGTTCAACCTTCTCTCGCTGAGAACGGAAACCATTGTTATGGAAGTGCCGGCCATTTCCATGGGGAGGGAAACAGGAGTACCCTGAAAGTTGGCTCCGGTAAGTACCATGTCTTCTTCAGGAAAGAACAGCGGGTTGTCTCCCACTCCGTTCAGCTCTGTTTCCACCTGTTTCCTGGCATGGGCAATTGCGTCATGTGCAGCACCTATAACCTGTGGAGTAGAGCGCATAGAATAGGCATCCTGAACTTTCTGTGGTGTTTTCCCGGTGGACAGATCACTTCCTGCGATACACTTCCTTATTGCCCTTGCGCTCCGCAGCGAACCTGCAAAGCCCCTTACAGTATGAACCTTGTCTTCGTAGGGTGTCAGATTGGCATACAGAGCTTCAAGACTCATGGCCGCCGTTATCTCTGCCTGTTTCAACCATCTGTTCATGTCGTAAATGTTGAGAGCGGAAATAGCAGTAAGAAGGTTTGAACCGTTGATAAGAGCCAGACCGTCACGGGCCTGCAGTTCCAGCGGCTTCAACCCGCCCAGTGCCAGCGCTTCTTTACCCGGATACCTGTTGCCTTCAAACCAGGCTTCACCTTCGCCCATAACAACCAGAGCTATCATGCTCATGGGAGCAAGATCACCGCTTGCCCCTACAGACCCTTTCTCGCAGACCACAGGAGTAACCCCAGCGTTAAGCATTGAAACAAGCATCTGTGTCATTTCTATACGAACGGCACTGTGACCATTGCTGTGAACATTCGCGCGTCCAAGCATTGCTCCGCGCACATGCTCTACAGGTGCCGGTTTCCCAATTCCAGCTGAGTGGTTGTAGATAAGGTATTTCTGAAAAGCCAGAACTTCGTCATCCTTGAGTTTTGTTTCGGAAAATTCACCAATTCCAGTATTGATTCCATACATGGTTTCACCTGCAGCAATCTTGTGCTCAACCATCTTGCGGCAGGTTTTAATTCTTTCAATTGCATCAGGATGCAGCTCTACCTTTTCGCCGTTGCGTGCTACTGCTACAACGGTCTCAACAGTAAGGTTATTACCGGTTAGAACAACAGACATACTATCCTCCATTGTAAAGAAATTGCGAAACGCGGGATGCTCTGATAATACTAAAGAGCTCTGCTTAGGGTAAGAGCAAAGAACGAAAAACCTCTGCTACTCCCATCTGAAATACTTAACCGAAACAAAAAGACCAGCTGCAACAAAACCTGCAAGTACAGCCAGTTGAACAGGGTAATCTGAAAGACTGCCACCAAGCCACACCCCCTGCATCAGTTTGATCGCGTGGGTAAGGGGAAAAGCCAGTGAAACTTTCTTCAGAAAATCCGGCAGCATGAACCACGGCAAAGCAGCACCAGACAGAAACAGCATGGGAAAGTACAGAATATTAGCAGCGACCACGCCGCTTCTGGCAGTTGATACCAGGCTGGCTGGTATAAAACCCATGGCAGCGATACTACAGGCAGAAAGCAGAAAAGCAAACACAAACTCAAAGATATTTCCCAAAAATTGAAGGCTGAAAAACACAAAGCCAGCAGCCAGCAGCAGTATAACACCGGCAACAGTCACTGTAAAAACCGAGGCAAACTGACCCAGAAGTATTGCTGAAGGGGAAACGGGAGTTGCCCTGAACCGCTTCAAAATGCCCTTCTCTCTGTAGGCCGCTATGCTGATAGTAAGAGACATTATTCCGCTGGTTGCCATAACCATGCCCATAAATGCAGGCACTGAAAAATCGACATATCCATAAGCTTCGCCGGGGAAAGGTTCATTCCCCCACATACTGCTGAACAGAAGCATCATCAAAAGAGGAAACACCATTGTAAAGAAAAAGGCAGAGGGTTCCCTTAAAAACAAAATGAACTCCCATTTCGTAATAGCGACAGTTGATCTGTAAATCAGTCTCTCACCTCCCTGCCAGTAATATTCAGAAACACGTCCTCAAGAGTTGGAACCTCAATTCTGAACGAAGCAAGGCCATGATCTGAAGCATCCAGACTTTTTACTATTTCAACAACGGCATGTCGTTCACTTACCTCAATTGTGCACACTCTGTTTTCAATTGCCATTGACTCAATTCCGTCGATACCGGACATAATACTTTGATCAAACCTGTCACTGATATCAAAACGAACCCTTGTGTATCCTCCATAAAGAGAAATCAGTTCCGAGGGTGAATCAAGTGCTGCTAGTTTTCCATGGTGTATTACTGCTACCCTGTCACACAATATCTCGGCTTCATCCATGTAATGGGTAGAGATAACAACAGTTCTACCTTGATTTCGAAGGTCTTTGACAAGTTCCCATACAGATCTTCTTGCCTGCGGATCAAGCCCGGAGGTCAACTCATCAAGAAATACTACTTCAGGGTCTCCGATAAGAGCCATGGCCACAAAGAACCGCTTCTTCTGCCCGCCAGACAAATCCGAGTAAAAGGCATCTTTCTTATCCCAGAGGTCGAGCTGCTTCAAAAGCACTTTCCAGTCGAGAACACTGGTGTAAAATGATGAGAACAGTATCATAGCCTCCTGGAGACGAAGCCTGTCGGGTATCTCCGATTCCTGCTGCTGCAATCCTATTCTCTGCTTCAGGGAAAAGGATTCTTTTACAGGATCAAACCCCAGAACATCAATAACTCCTGAATCAAATACCTGCATTGCAGCTATGCACTCAATTGTGGTAGTTTTTCCAGCACCGTTGGGGCCTACAATCCCGAATATTTCTCCCCGTTTTACAGCGAAAGAGATACCGTCAACGGCTTTCACCTTGCCGTAATGCTTAACCAGATTTTTAACAACAACAACACTTTCGCCCAAGCAAACTCCTTAGATAATTGCGTCAGCCATGGCTGAACACTCACAGGCTTATAATATAGCAATACGGCAATTCGAAATGGCGAATAACCCACTCTTAACACAGACTACCTGCTTATCGCCGAAACACAAATAAATTTCCTCTGCAGAAGGCAACTGATAAGGGCTTGACCTGCCGGTAGATGTGAGTAATGTAAAAGGTAGGCGGGTTCCCCGATTGAGAGGTAGTATCACCGGTGAATAAAGTGCATTCAGAGTCCGGTAACGGTTCGATTGCTCCAGAGGGTGCTTTGTCTTCAAGTGCGAACACTTCAAACGGATTAACGATCTTCCTCTTTTCCAGGGAAGGCTCAATCATTTCCGTACAGGGCAGCACTGAGTCATTTAACCCTGTGAATCTTTCGGGCAAATCTCCGGAAGATATTTTTCCGCCGGATGTGTCAGCTGCTTTCAGAAGTGGTTTTGAAAATAATTCCACTGGCAATACAGTTGATTTCAGCTACACGCTTCAAAGAAAAGCACAGGCCGTGCCGTTCAGAACCATCTGCTCTCCTGTGTACAGAAACGGCATTTTCGACGGCTCTCTTACTGTCACAAAACAGGAGGGGGTATCAGAAAACAGGCACGGTGTTTTGAGTGTGGAAGAAGAACACTACCGAACACTGGTGAATCTTGCCACCATGAGTATCATGATCGTTGCCGACGGAAAGCTTGTTTTCGCAAATCCAGTTACTAGCGAAATCTCAGGCTACAGTCAGGAAGAATTAATCGGCCGTGATTTTATCACACTCATTTCCCCCTCGGAACGAAAGAGGGTGGGGCAGTTTTACACCAGTCGTCTCATGGGAGAAACAGCTCCTGTTGTCTACGAAACGCAGGCTCTAAAAAAAGACGGAACCACTACCGACATCGAAGTCACCGCCCGCCAGCTTGATTACAGAGGAAAACCATCAGTCCAGGTGATTGTACAGGATATCAGCCAAAGCAAACATGCGGAAAGGGAAATGCTGAGTGTTCAGGAAACCCTGCGTGAAAAAGTGGCAGAGCGAACAGCGGAACTGGAGAACTACAGAGAACACCTTCAGGATATAGTCGACGAAAAAACAATCCGCCTCAGAAACACAGTAAGCCTTCTCAGAATTGAGATAAAGGAAAGGATCATTGCCGAAGAACGTGCAGAGCATCTGAAACAGATGCTAAAGGCGATCAGAAGTATCAACCTGCTTATAACAAAAGAAACAGACATTCAGGTACTCATCGACAATGTGTGTTCAAAGCTTGTTGAAGCAAGAGGCTACAAAGATGTATGGATTCTGCTGAACAACGGGAACGGATCCTTCTTGACAGCATCGGCGACACAGAGTGGTGAAAGCCTCAAGCCATTGACAAAAAAACTCGTCCAGGAGACTCAACCTCCATGCGTTATAAAATCTCTTAATGCTGATAAACCGTGGTTATCTGATTCTGCAGGCACTATCTGCTCTGATTGCCCGCTGAAACCTGCTTCAACCGAACCCAGGCACATCATGTCATGCCGCCTCGAGTACCGCAGCAGGGTGTTCGGTGTTCTAACTGTGGCAGGTCTGGGCCCTGTAATGCCTGACAAAGAAGAACTAGGTCTGTTCGAAGAAGTTTGTGATGACATCGCCTTCGCTCTGGACAGCATCGAGCGGGAAAAGGAAAAAAATCTCGCCAACAAAGCTCTCAACGAAAGCGAAAACAGATACAAAGCCCTTTTCGAAAATTCCGGAATGGCAATTCTTTTCACACGGGAAGACATGATTCTTGACTGCAACGCCAAAGCCGCAGAAGTATTCCGCTGCAGAAGAGAAGACCTTACCGGAATGAGACCTTACAATCTGTCACCGAGAATACAACCTGATGGAAAACTTTCTTCTGAAATAGGAGCAGAAATGATCCAGTCCGCAATAACACAGGGGCCTCAGCATTTCTCCTGGATCCACACTAGAACAGATGGCGAAAACTTCCCTGCCGAGATAAGTTTGAATGCTGTGAATATTGGCGGGAAAAACTACATCCAGGCTCTTGTTAACGATGTAACTTCAAGAAAAGAAGCTGAAGAAGCTCTCAGGCTGAGCGAAAACAATTTCAGAACTCTTTCCAACAATGTTCCTGTGGGCATTTTCAGAAGTGATCCTTCCAACAATGGAACCCTTCTTGCCATCAACACAACTCTTGTAACCATGTTTGGATACGATTCGAAAGATGACCTTCTACAGGAGAGTTCGGAAAATCTGTTTATCAACCGGGAATCAAGACTGTCTTTTCTGAGTAAACTGAACTCAACGGGTATTGTAGAAAACTACGAAATATCAATGCGAAAAAAGGACGGAACTCAGTTCTGGGCATCTATTTCAGCAAAATTCCTGACTAAGGAAAACAACCGGCACACAAACATGATTGACGGCATTATTTCCGATATTTCAGAAACCAAGATTCAGGAAGAAACTCTTCGCAAAACGCTGGAAAGCTTCAAGAAGACCATAGAGGGAACAGTTTCTGCGATGAGTCTTCTGGTAGAGATGAAAGACCCCTACACATCAGGCCATCAGAAAGGGGTATCTCTTCTTGCGTGTGCCATCGGCAGAGAAATGGGTCTGGACGATAACACAATTGACTGCATTCGTATTGCAAGCACACTTCACGACCTGGGTAAGCTGAATGTACCGCTTGAAATTCTTAACAAGCCCGGTCCGCTTAACGAATTCGAGATGGACTTTTTAAGAACCCACCCGGAAGCCGGTTACGATATTTTGAAGGCGGTTGAATTCCCATGGCCAATCGCAGAAGTTATCCATCAACACCATGAAAGACAAGACGGATCCGGTTATCCCAGAGGTCTCAAAGGTGACGAAATAATGATTGAGGCAAGCATAATTGCAGTAGCTGATGTGGTAGAAGCAGTTGCATCAAGAAGACCCTACCGGGCAAGCATGGGGGTTGAAGCAGCCCTGGATATAGTTCTGGAGGGGCGGGGAACAATCTACCGGGAGGATGTTGTAGACAGCTGTCTGAAGCTTTTCAGAGAGAAGCGCTTCACCCTGATCGATCACGACGAAAGAGTTGTTCAAACACAGTTTGAATTCTAATCTGTAAAAGGTTCCACGGAAACAATCGTTACATCGAAATACAGTGTTTTCCCTGCAAGGGGATGGTTCCTGTCTACAGTAACCTCGTCGCCTTCAACAACCATCACTCTGATCACCTGACTGTTTCCATTTTCATCTGTGGTCTGGAACTGCATTCCAGGCTCTATTACATCAATTCCGGAAAAC